>CAIJJH010000077.1 GCA_903820955.1 uncultured Micrococcales bacterium | reverse complement strand
TTGGCGGTTCGACCTCACCCGGTCGTGAAACGCTCGTAGTGCTGTCAAACCCAACCGACGTCGACTCCACGGTCAACCTTGATTTGATCGGTACAGGTGGCTCCGTGGCAGCGCCGGGGCTCAGTAGCATCTCTGTGCCAAAGTTCAAGACAGCTGTAATCCCCATCTCAGGGTTAGCGCCAAACCTATCGACTTTCGCCGTTCACGTCGTTTCTTCGGGCGGAGCACTCGGCACTTGGTTGGAGACCAGAACCATCCGAGGTCTTACCCCTGGCGGCGTTGACTTTGTCGGCCCGAGTACAGACCCAGCAAAGAGTCTGAGCATCCCGGGCATCTTCATTCGTGGAGCGGTCGACGCCGCAAAGCTCATAAAGCTGAACGAAGCGTATTCAGATCTGGTTCCGATGCTTCGAATCACGTCGACCTCCGCCAAGGACGCAACGGTAACCGCTCAGTTCCTAGGCAGTAGCGCGAAAACTTTCGGAACCGTGGTGCAACAGGTGGTTGCCGCGAATTCCAGCCTGGACATTCCGATAACCGGCTTGGTCGATGGCAATTACGTGGCGTTCATAAATTCGAGCCAACCGATCAGGGCCTCGATTCGGCTGAGTCGCACCAAGGGGGCGCAAACCGATTTTGCCTGGGCCCCGGCGGTGGCCGCCCTAGCGAGAGCGGTGGCTTTCAATGCACCTGCGGGAGCGATAAGTAAACTTTCGATTGCCAACCCTGGAAGGACCCCAGCGGTCGTCAACGTTGGTGCGTCCAATTACACGATCCCGCCCTCGACTGCTATTACCGTTTCGGTGCCAGCCGGGGCAGGTTCGCAAATTTCCTCAAACGTTCCGGTTTCGGCGAGCCTCGTGATTGACGTCGGTGGCTTGATTTCGGTAGTTCCGGTGATCGATTACAAAAACCTCGGGGGTCAACTTTCGGTTTTAGTGCGCTAGTCCTTAAAACGGTCGGGCATCAGATCCCACGGGTCTTTTCCTAACAGTTCACCGGCCGCGAAAAAAACAAACTGCTCGGTGTGAAATCTTTCGTCTTGAGAGTCAGGCCTCCGAACGTGAGTCAGCCTCTGGATTGGGAGTCGGTAAATGGTAATCCTCAGGTTTTTCGTGTCGGCGTGCCAGCGAGGCAGTTTTCCTTCGATCACCTGCCGCGGAGCATCGAGGATCCGCCAGCTGAGTTTGCCTAGTTCTTCGGGCCACTCTTCACGCAAAAACTGACAGGTTTCGGCAACCACGTCGCCAAACGAACCGTAGGCACGGCGACCCAGCCCAGCCAGCGCGAAGTGTCGCATCGGGCGTCCGTGTTTCGAACCTCGGGTTCTCATGGTTCAATTCTAGTTTTTAGCACAGAAGGTAGAATTTAGGGCATGTCCCCAAGCTTGAACGCAATCGTAAAAACCTATGACATCAGAGGTTTGGTGGGCGTCGAACTTACCGAAGAAATGGTCGAAGCAGTGGCCGCCGGGTTCCTCGACGAACTCGAGCTAGCTGGCAAGGACGTCGTGGTTGGTCACGACATGCGAGACTCCTCACCGGTATTCGCCGCAGCTTTTGCCAGGGGAGCCCGGTCTCGCGGTGGCAATGTGGTTTCACTCGGTCTTTGTTCAACCGATCAGTCGTACTTCGCCTCGGGCACTCTAAACGCCGCATCGGCAATGTTTACGGCCAGCCATAACCCAGCCGCCTATAACGGCATCAAGCTTTCTCGTGCCGGAGCTCGGGGAATCTCGCTCGACACCGGGCTCGCCGCAATTCGTGATCGCGCGAATGTTTATCTCGAAACCGGCATCGACAAACTGGCTCGAGAGGGCGGTTTTAGAGAGTTGGACACCCTCGCCGCATACAGCGCCTACCTGCGCCAGTTGGTGAACCTGGAAAACGTTCGCCCACTCAAAGTTGTCGTCGATGCTGGTAACGGCATGGGCGGTTTCACGGTTCCGGCCGTGTTGGGCGACGCGGTAGGGCTTGCAAAACTACCGCTAGAAATAGTTCCGATGTATTTCGAACTGGACGGAAACTTCCCAAACCACGAGGCGAATCCGCTCGACCCTAAAAACCTCGTCGACCTGCAAAAAGCAGTCATCGCGCAAGGTGCCGACATCGGTCTGGCCTTCGACGGCGACGCCGACCGCTGCTTCGTAATCGACGAAACCGGCGCGGCGGTAACCCCGTCGGCGGTAGCTGCAATCGTTGCCGAACGAGAGATTGCTCGCGAGCAGGCAACAAACCCTGGTGCGAGAGTTACGGTCTTGCACAACCTATTGACTTCACGTGCCTGCATCGAGGCAATCGAAGCAGCCGGTGCTCGCGCCGTTCGCACTCGTGTTGGTCACTCTTTAATCAAGGACCAAATGGCTGCCGAAGACGCAATCTTCGGTGGCGAGCACTCGGCCCACTATTATTTCAAGGCCTTCTGGGGCGCAGACAACGGCATGTTGGCGGCTATGCACGTGCTTTCAGCACTCGGCCATCAAGCCAAGCCGCTGAGCGAGTTTGCCGCCAAGTACGACCCGTACTTCGCCAGCGGTGAGCTCAATCACAGGGTTTCTGACGCTAAGTCGATCATTGCCGCCGTCGAATTGGCGTTCGCTGACCGTGCAACCACCGACAAACTGGACGGCGTGACTTTTACCTCTATAGACACCGAAAACTGGTGGTGGTTCAACCTTCGAACATCGAACACCGAGCCGCTGTTGCGATTCAACTGCGAAGCCAAAAACGATGAGGTCGTTAAATCGATAACTCGAGAAGTTGAAACCTTTATCAAGTCGTAACATTGTTTTATGACCGAAAAAGCACTACTCGAGTACCGCGTTAAAGACCTCGCGCTAGCCGAGTCTGGTCGTCACCAGATCCGCTTAGCCGAGCACGAGATGCCCGGCCTCATGGCACTCCGCGAGGAGTTTTCGACCAGTCAACCCCTAAAGGGAGCCCGGGTGGCCGGTTCGCTACACATGACCGTTCAGACGGCCGTTCTCATCGAAACCCTTGTTGCCCTAGGTGCGCAGGTTCGTTGGGCATCGTGCAATATTTTCTCAACCCAGGACGAAGCCGCAGCGGCCGTTGTGGTTGGCCGAGACGGTTCGATAGACAGCCCGACCGGTTCACCGGTCTTCGCTTGGAAGGGCGAGAGCCTCGAAGAGTACTGGTGGTGCACCGATCGAATCTTCGACTGGAGTGACGAAGGCTTCGACGGCCCGAATATGATCCTCGACGACGGCGGAGACGCAACGCTTTTGGTTCACAAGGGACGCGAGTTTGAGCTTGCCGGATCGGTGCCCCCGACCGGAGTCGACGACTCTCACGAGTACTCGGTGATTCTCGAACTTCTTCGCGAAAGCCTAAAAAACGACCCAACTCGCTTCAGTCGCATCGCCAAAGACATCCTCGGCGTAACCGAAGAGACCACCACAGGTGTTCACCGTCTTTACGAGTTCTTCAAGCGCGGTGAACTCCTGTTCCCCGCCATCAACGTGAACGACTCGGTCACCAAGTCGAAGTTCGACAACAAGTACGGAATCCGCCACTCTCTTCCAGACGGCATCAACCGCGCGACCGATGTTCTGATCGGTGGGAAAACCGTATTCGTTGCCGGCTACGGCGACGTCGGTAAGGGCGCTGCCGAGGCATTGGTCGGCCAGGGCGCTCGCGTTATCGTCAGCGAAGTCGACCCAATCTGCGCGCTTCAGGCAGCCATGGACGGCTATCAGGTTGCAAAGCTCGAGAGCGTCATCGAAACCGTGGACATCTTCGTAACCGCAACCGGAAACGCTGGAATCATTCGTCCGGAACACTTGCTAAAGATGAAGAACCTGGCAATCATCGCCAACATCGGCCACTTCGACGACGAAATCGACATGGCAGGAATCGCTCGCATCGAAGGCGTTCAGCGAATCGAAATCAAGCCTCAGGTTCACGAGTGGCGCTTACCAAATGGGCGCTCGGTGCTAATCCTGAGCGAGGGTCGCCTGATGAACCTTGGCAACGCCACCGGTCACCCTTCATTCGTAATGTCGAACTCGTTCTCGAACCAGGTTTTGGCTCAGATCGAGCTTTACTCGAAGCGCGAAAACTACGAACTTGGCGTTTTCATACTCCCGAAGGCTCTAGACGAAAAGGTCGCCCGCCTTCACCTCAAGGCTCTAGGTGTCGAACTCACCGAGTTGACCAACGATCAGGCGCGTTACATCGGCGTGCCGGTCGCTGGACCTTACAAAGTAGATCACTACAGGTATTAGGAGCAGTCGATGCACAAGATACTGGTTATCGAAGACGAACCGGACATGAATGAACTCATCGTCGAGGTGCTTGAAACGGCCGGTTACAAGGCCGAGGGAGTGCTCGACGGCATCGCAGCGCTAGAAAAGTTTGCTTCGATGCAGCCAGATCTGGTTTTGCTCGACGTTCAACTGCCCGGTTTCAACGGGCTCGAAATCGCCAAGAAGATTCGCCAGACCCACGGCACACCGATCATCATGTTGACCGCGCGCACCGATTCCGAGGACATAGTCTTAGGCCTCGAAGCCGGTGCCGACGATTACGTGCCTAAACCCTTCGATTCTCCGGTTCTGATTGCTCGAATCAAGGCCCGTCTGCGCGATTTAAAGACCAGCGGATCCGAGGTCTTCACTCTCGGCCCGATCACAATCGACGTTGCCGGGCACGAGGTTAGAAAAGACGGCGTTCGGCTGCAACTAACCCCGCTCGAGTTCAAGCTCCTCGAAACCCTAGCCGCAACGCCTGGCGAAGTGTTCAGTCGCGAAGAGCTACTAATCAAGGTCTGGGGTTACAAGTTTGAGCCGAACGACAAGTTCAAACCAGACACCAGGCTCGTTAACGTCCACGTTCAGCGCCTACGTTCGAAAATCGAAGAGGACGCCGACACTCCACACTTTGTGTTGACCGAGCGCGGCATCGGTTACAAGGCCGGATCCAACTAATTGCGAAAGTTCCCTCGCTGGCTTTACGCCTTTTTTAGGCGTTCGCTTCAGGCAAGGTGGGTCACCGCAACGGTGATTCTGAGCACATTTGCGCTCGTTTCGGTCGGTGGATTTCTCAGTTATTCAATCGGTTCCGGTCTTTTTGAAACCCGACAGCAGCAGATTCTCGCCGAGGCTCACCGAGCCGTGGTTGAGGTTCAAAACACTTTTACGGCCTCAGCTTCCGCCGACACCGAGACGCTACAGGGCTTGATGAATACCGTGATCCCGAACCTGGAGTCAAAATCTGCTAGCTCGAGCAGAAACGTTGCTCTGCTTCGAAGCCCGGGTCAATCGACCGGTCAGTACCTGCAGTCCCCGGTTTCGCTCGGGTTGGATGCCAGCCTGATTCCCGACTCGTTGCGCACCGCCGTTCGGAGTCACCCGAGCAAGTTGGTCTACAAGTCGGTTTCGCTTCCGATTGGTGCCGACACCCACCCGGGTCTGATTGTCGGCGCCCACATGGAGATCCCGGTAGCCGGTGCTTACGAGTTGTATTTGGTATACGACCTGGGCAGTGCTCAAGAAACCTTGGATTTTGTTCAGCGAACGCTGTTCTTCGGCGGAATGGCATTGATTCTCTTAATCGGAGCCGTGTCTTTCTATGTCACTGGTCGAATCGTCAGCCCGATGCGCAAGGCAGCCGAAATTTCGGCCCAGTTTGCCGCCGGTGACTTGGAACCTCGCATGGAAGTTTCCGGCGACGATGTTATCGCCGCGCTGGGAAGCTCATTCAACACCATGGCCGACAGCATGAAATCCAAGATCGACGAGCTCAGCAAGGTTTCGCAGATGCAGCAGGTGTTCGTCTCAGACGTCTCCCACGAACTTCGAACACCGCTAACCACCATCAAGTTGAGCGCCGAACTCCTTCAGTCCAGAGCCGAAGAGTTGAGCCCGGCAGCGGTCAGAAACCTGGAGAAACTGGCCAGCCAAATCTCGAGGTTTGAGTCGCTGTTGGCAGACCTGCTCGAAATTTCTCGATTCGATGCTTTGGGAGTCGTCGGCGACTTCGAGGTCGAAGACCTCAACGGCGTAGTTGGTCTTTCGCTCGCTCATATCCAACCGCTCGCCGACAGCAAGGGCTCGAACCTCGAGGTAATCATTCCTAATGGTCCAGTCCAAGCGGAGTTTGACCCGCGTCGAATCGAACGAGTGCTGCGCAACTTGCTTTCGAACGCAATCGAACACGGCGAGGGCAAGCCAGTGCGTATCGAGGTGGGTCAGAACGCCACGGCCGTCGCTGTAACCGTGACAGACTTCGGCGTGGGTATGACCCCGGCGCAGGTGTCCCGTGTTTTCGACCGTTTTTGGCGAGCCGATCCGGCCCGAAAGCGCACCACCGGTGGCACAGGCCTTGGCCTTTCGATCGCGCTGGCCGACACAAAGCTGCACAACGGCTGGCTCCAGTTGGTATCGAGCCCAAACAAGGGCACCACCTTCAGAATCACGCTTCCCCGAAAGCAAAATGTTTTGTTTAGCCAGTCGCCGCTGCCCCTTGGGAGGTCTCGCTCGTGAAACTGAGACTCTTTGCCCTGATCGCTGCAGCCCTGCTGCTCACGGGATGCTCGTCGATTCCGCAGTCCGGATCCATCGGTTACGGTCCTGACGTAACCTCGGGCCTCAACAACGACGAAGTTTATTATTCACAAACCGGGCCCTACCAGGGTGCCGGCCAGGAGGCAATCCTCTCGGGCTTCCTGAACGCCGGAAACGGCCCTCAAAACGATTACGCGGTCGCGCGCGAGTACTTAACCAAGAGCTTTGCCACAAAGTGGCAACCTAATAAAGAGGTGCTGATTCAGCAGGGCATCCCGCGGCTGTACCAAGTCAGCGAAACGCAGTACCAGGTCGTGGTCGGAGTTTCTGGCGAAATCGATCAGGACGGTCGCTACACCGAACTGCCGGCCGGAAGCACGAAAACCGCCACTATCAAGTTCGCCAAGGTGTCGGGGCAATGGAGAATCAGCGAAGCGCCAGACGAAACAATCGTCATTCAACCAAACTTTAAGGTGTTGTTTCGCGCTTATTCGCTCTACTTCTTTGACCCTTCGCTCACCTATCTCGTGCCCGAGGTCCGCTGGTTCCCTTCTAGAGTCTCAACTGGTACCCGTCTAATGAACGCGCTTTTGAAAGGCCCGAGCGACTGGCTGAAACCAGCGGTGGTCAACGTGATCCCGGTTGGCACAAAACTCAACATCAACTCGGTGACCATCGAAGACGGTGTCGCTCAAGTAGACCTAACTTCGGCCGCTCTGCGTATTTCTGCCGCAAACCGCCCATTGGTGAAATCACAAATCTCGACAACGCTAGAACAACTAAGCGATGTAACAAGCGTCGAAATCTCGATTCAACGAACTCCACAAAAGATTGCCGGATACTTTGACGGTCAACCGCCTAGTCTCGGCACATCACCGTTGGCCCTAACGGCCAATGGTTTGGTTCGTTTAACGGCATCGAGCGCGCAGGTCGTGCCTGGCACCTCTGCCCCTGTTAAACAGCTGAAGCCAACCGAGTTTGCATATTTACAGAGCCAGTCCAAGCTCGCGTTGGTCAGCGCAGTCGGCGTTCACCTGATGCGGCTCGACACGCTTAGCGACTCTCCGAAGTTGATCGACGGCCGCACCAAACAGTTGGCACCAAGTTTCGATCCGCAGGGCTCGCTCTGGACTCTTACCGGTGTCAAGGGTTCTCCCTTCGTGGTCACCGGCATTAACCGGGCTGTCCTGCGCCAAACCTCGATTGACGGGGTTCCGCTATCGTTCGACGTATCTCCCGAAGGCGCGCGTGTTGCCGTTTTGTATCGGGTTGGCAAGGCGAACCTAACCTACGTATTCCCGATTGAGCGCAATAAGCAGGGACTCCCGGTCAACTTTGGCGCCCCAACGCAGGTCACGCCAGCACCTAAAAATGCATCATGGGTAACCTGGGCCGACGGGGTTACCCTGGCGATGCTGGCCAAGACTTCGGCCGGATCGACAATTCCATTCCTCGTCACCGTGGGTGGCCAACTTGCCCCCTCTCGAGCGATTGATGCCGGTTACTCGGTAGTTGTGAATGGCACCGGCCAGTTTTTTGTTCTGCAATCGAACGGAAACGTTGTCGAATCAAGAGGTTCATCTTGGGTCACTATTTCTCAAGGCATCCTCGCTCTGCACGTCTCTGGCGAATAGTTCTCCACAGCCCCGTTTTAGCCAAGTTTTGTGCCCCAAACTTTCTTGAATGAACCTCTTAGCGACGCTGTTGCCTAGCAATTGTGTAGGCTGCAGGCGCTTGGGCAATCCCATCTGTGACTCCTGCCTAAACGCATTGCGCCCAAACCCTCGAGTCGTCCAGCGAGGGATCCTCGGCTGGTCGGCGGTCGACTATGGAACGGTGGCGACCAACGCCATCAACGCTTATAAGGAGCGCGGTCGAACCGCTCTGCTTGGCACCTTCTGTGAACTACTCGACGACATCGAGTTGCCCTCCAATATCAACCTCGTGGGTTTGCCGTCGAGTCCGATTGCTACTCGAAAGCGTGGCTTCGTGCCAGCCGAACTCCTGGCCGACCGATTAGGCAGAAGAAGGGGCAGGCGCTCCAGCCACGCGCTGATCTTTGCCAAAAAAATCGCCGACCAGTCCGGGCTAAGTCGAGCCGAACGAGAGGCTAATCTCAGCGGCTCGATGCTCGCCAAGCCAGTTTCGGGGCCGGTCTGGCTGGTAGACGACGTCGTCACAACGGGGGCCTCCATGCGAGAGGCGGTTCGAGCGATGGAGTTTGCCGGCAACCAGGTGACCGGTTTCGTCACAATTGCTGAGACTATTCTGAAAGGCGGTTCCTAAAAATCTTTTTAGGCGTATCTTTGCCACACGGGCACAAACCCGATTGAGAGTCGGAGGACAACATGGAAGTCAACATTTCCGCAAAAAACCTGACAGTCTCGGATCGCTTTCGCGACTATGTCGACGAACGAGCGGCAAAGGTTGATCACCTCTTACACAAGGCCACCGAACTGGCTGTCAAAGTCACCCGAATCAGTCATTCGAGAAACAGCTCAACCGAGGACCAGGTCGAGTTGACCGTCTACGGCAACGGCCAGGTGATTCGTGCCGAGGCCCAGGCCCAAGATAAGTTCTCTGCCTTTGACATCGCTTACGGCAAATTGACCGAAAGACTTCGCCGGGCGGCCGACAAACGCAAGATTCACCGCGGTTTGCACGGTAGCCCAGGGGTATCGGAGCTAACCGCGACCGACTTTGCCGAACTCGACGTAACCCCGGTTTCGGCCGAAATCTTGCTCGGCATCGCGCCCGAAACCCCCGAGTTGGATCTCGGCGTTAGCCCGGTGGCAATTCGCCGCAAGGACTTTCACGCCGAACCGATGACTCAAGAAGACGCCATCGACGCCATTGAACTGCTCGGTCACGACTTCTTCTTGTTCCACGACAAGGCCACCGACAAGGTCAGTGTTCTCTACAAGCGTCGCGGTTGGAACTACGGGGTAATCACGCTCGTCTAGCCTCAGCGTTTAGGATTAGACCTAGACATAAACCGTTTGGAGTCAAGCCTTGGCATCTGTGATCAATAAGTTGCTGCGCGCGGGTGAAGGTCGCCTTCTCGCAAAGTTGCGCAACTACGTGAAAGCCGTAAACGCGCTCGAAGATAACTTCAAGACGCTTACCGACGAAGAGCTTCGAGGCGAAACTGACGCACTGCGTGAGCGCTACGCAGCCGGCGAGAGCCTTGATGACTTGCTGCCAGAGGCATTTGCCGCCGTCCGTGAGGCATCGGTTCGAACCCTTGGCATGCGCCACTTCGACGTTCAGATCATGGGTGGTGCCGCTCTACACCTCGGAAACATCGCCGAAATGAAAACCGGTGAAGGAAAGACCCTCGTGGCAACCCTTCCGGCCTACTTGAACGCAATCGCTGGTAGAGGCGTCCACGTGGTTACCACCAACGACTACCTCGCCAGCTACCAGAGCGAGTTGATGAGCCGCGTGTTCCGCGCCTTAGGCATGACCACTGGCTGCATCACCGCTGGCCAAGAGCCGAGCGAACGTCGCGAGGAGTACCTTGCCGACATAACCTACGGAACCAACAACGAATTTGGTTTCGACTACCTTCGCGACAACATGGTCTGGACGGGCAGCGACCTAGTTCAGCGTGGCCACTACTACGCGATAGTCGATGAGGTCGACTCGATCCTGATCGATGAGGCAAGAACCCCGCTGATCATCTCGGGCGCCGCTTCGGGCGACGCCAACCGCTGGTTTGGCGAATTTGCCAAGATTGCCACCATGCTCGAGCCGGTAATCGACTACGAGGTAGATGAGAAAAAGCGCACTGTCGGAATCCTCGAAGCCGGTATCGACAAGGTCGAGGACTACCTGGGCATCTCAAACCTCTACGAGTCGGCTAACACCCCGCTGATCTCGTTCCTGAACAACTCGATTCGCGCCAAGTCGCTGTTTAAGCGCGACAAGGACTACGTGGTCATGGATGGCGAGGTTCTGATCGTCGACGAACACACCGGACGCATCCTGGCCGGCCGTCGCTATAACGAGGGCATCCACCAGGCCATCGAAGCCAAGGAAGGCGTAGAGGTCAAGGCCGAAAACCAGACCCTGGCCACCGTAACACTGCAAAACTACTTCCGCCTCTACTCGAAGCTCGCCGGTATGACCGGTACCGCCGAGACCGAGGCTGCCGAGTTCGTCAACACTTACAAGCTCGGCGTGGTCGCTATCCCGACCAACATGCCAATGATTCGCATCGACCAGCCAGACCTGATCTATAAGAACGAAGAGGTCAAGTTTGCGATGGTCGTCGAAGACATCGCCGCCCGCCACGAAAAGGGCCAGCCAATTCTGGTCGGTACCACAAGCGTCGAAAAGAGCGAATACCTTTCGCGCCTGCTCGCCAAGCGCGGGGTTCGTCACGAGGTTTTGAACGCCAAGAACCACGCTCGCGAGGCATCAATCGTTGCCCAGGCTGGCCGCCTCGGCGCTGTTACTGTGGCTACCAACATGGCTGGTAGAGGCACCGACGTAATGCTCGGTGGTAACGCTGAGTTCTTGACAGTCGAGGCTCTTGGCAAAAAGGGTCTGAACTCAGAGGAGCACCCAGAGGAGTACCAAGCAGCCTGGGCTAAAACCTTCGAAGAGATCAAAGAAAAGGTTGCGCTCGAGGCAACCAAGGTTCTCGAGGTTGGCGGGCTGTTTGTGCTTGGCACCGAGCGCCACGAGTCTCGCCGAATCGACAACCAGCTTCGCGGCCGTGCCGGTCGCCAGGGTGACCTGGGCGAGTCCCGGTTCTACCTTTCGCTGACCGATGACCTGATGCGCCTGTTCAATTCGGGTGCAGCGGCCAATCTGATGAATAGTCGCAACATCCCAGACGAAATGGCCATCGAATCGAAGATGGTAAGCCGTGCAATTGCCAGCGCCCAGTCGCAGGTTGAGGCTCGAAACGCCGAACAGCGCAAGGATGTTTTGAAATACGACGACGTCTTGAACCGCCAGCGTGAGGCCATCTACACCGACCGCAGGCACATCCTCGAGGGCGACGACATCGCCGATCGAGTCGACTCGTTCCTCGCGGACGTAATCGATAACGTGGTTTCGATTCACCTCCAAGAACACGGCTCTGACTGGGATCTTGAGGCACTTTGGGCCGAGCTCAGGGGCATTTACCCGGTTGGCATCGAAATCTCTGAGGTTCTGGCCGAGGCTGGCAACCGCTCGAAGCTCACCAAGTCCTGGCTTTCAAATGAGCTGCTCAGCGATGCCCGTTTGGCATACAAGACTCGAACCGAAACCATTGGCGAAGAGGCCATGCGCGAACTTGAGCGCCGAGTTGTGATGTCGGTGATCGACCGCAAGTGGCGCGACCACCTCTACGAGATGGACTACTTGAAAGAGGGCATCGGGCTACGTGCTATGGCTCAGCGAGACCCGCTGGTTGAATACCAGCGCGAAGGTTTCACCATGTTCCAGGTGATGATGGGTCAGATTCGAGAAGAGTCTGTCATGTACCTGTTCAACATCGAAGTCGAGGTCGCACCAGCCCCTCCGGTTCGGCCAACACTCACCTACAGTGCCCCAAACGAGGACGGCGGCGCCGAGGTAATCGACGAAACCCCGAAGCCGAAGCCTGGCGGCCAGGGCAGCTCTTTCTTCAGAAACACCTAGAGAACAGTAATCGCGGTCGCAACCCAGCGGCCGTGCCTGCCTTCTAGGCGAATGGCGACGGCCCGAGTTCGTTTGTCGGTTGACAGAAGCACAGCCGATTGAACCAGGTTTTCTCTGGTGTACTCGTGATGAATCCTGGACACCTTGATATTTGGCCAGGGCAACTGCTTCTCGTTTGAAAACCGATCTCTCGCCGAAGCGGCCGATCGAGTTTTGAGCCTTTGGTAGATGTCTTCGGTCACCAAACCGGCGAGTTGACTGACAGTTCGAACCCCCTCCAGCACCTCCATGATGGCTGGCGCCAAATATTTGAGTTGTTCAACCGGGTCTGGCAACTCTCTTTGTGCAACTTTTTCTAGCTGTGGCGCTTTCCCCATTTCGACCTCTTCTCGGCGGGTTTCGAAAATGATAATTACTTTTTTTGGCATTGTCTATCTTGAAAAAATTCGCATGTGCATAACGGTTTTGGTCCGCGGGTTGAGGCCAAAATGGCTTGGTGAACCTAGACACCTTGTTCGATGACTTAGAGGCAAATTTTGCCTCGCTGCAAGTAGAACCAGATCGACTCTGCGGCTACACCGTGCCGGGCTTCTCAAGATTGGCTTGGGGGAGCGACCACTTCGCCGGGTTCGTCGAGGGCGCAGCCGTTTGGCAAATCGTTTCGATCAAGAACAACGAACCCGTCGCCATGATTCGCGGCGATGCAACGCTCGATGGCTTTTCACTCAGGACGCGAGCCAAACAGCTCATCGGGCTTTGGGTAAGGGTCGAAACCGCGAACCGGACAGTTTCTGGCCGATTGCTTGCGATCGAAGGAAAACTGCTGATTTTTCAAGACCTCTGCCTGCACGTTGAGTCAATCCAACGCATCAGCCTGAACGCTGTGGATAACTGAGCCCGAAAGATCATAAAACCAGCAGTCTTGCTTGGTGCAGAAAGTTCATCGTCTCGGCAAGTCGAGAACCGCTTGGTTGGCGCTCCCGCTGGCTTTGCTAGTCACGCTCGCAACACTTCTGCTTTGGCCGCAAAGCCCCGCCAGGCAGGTCCTGGTGGCAAAACGCGACTTGGCTGCGGGTTCGCTCGCCTCGGCCAAGGACTTCGAACCACGACGCGTTCAAATCGGCGACTCGGATTCCGTTTACCTCACCGAATTGCCCACCGGCAGCGTCTTGGTCACTCGCATCACCGCCGGGCAACTGCTACCCAGAAACGCGCTGACCCCCAACCCCGCAACTGCCAGGCTCCCGACCATGCTCCAGTTCAAAGATCCGCTGCCAACCAGGCTCCGAGTTGGAACAACAGTCGACGTCTGGTCCACGGCCAACGCGCCAGCCGCAGAACCAGCCCCAACCGCCCTCGAATGTTTGGTCGGCAGCCTAGCCACCCAAAACAGCCTCGGGCAACAAACAACCATCGTGGAGGTGGAATGTCTCTCCGAATACCTACCGGCACTCCTGAAAGCGAAGGCCTCGGGAGTTTCGATCGCTCTGGTGCTCCAACCAACACTCCAGGACCAGTGATCGCGCCACCGCCGACCAGGCGTTCGATGCGCAGACCACCCGCGGTAATCGCCTGCTGGGGTCACCAGGGCTCGGGTAAGTCCACGATCGCGCTAAACCTTGCCGCGGTTCTAGCCGGCAAGGCGAGGGTCTTATTGATCGATGCAGACACCCACTCGCCGAGCCAAACCGAAGCGCTTGCGCTAACCGAACATCCAGCCGGACTTGCGCCGATGCTGCGTTTTGCCAGGCAAGGTCGCTTAACCCAAGAGCACTTCGATCAGCAATCCATGAAACTGAAATCTGCGACCACTTTCACGCTGATTCCAGGCATCAACCCGACTCGCTGGCCCGAGATAACCCCTCAGGCCTTTGCCCTGCTCCTCGAGCAGACCAAAACTGATTTCGATTTCATCGTCGTAGATCTTGCCGCACCAATCGAAGCGGGTCTTTACCAAACCGAGAGTCCTCTAGAGCGCAACGCGTTCACCCGCTGGTTGGTCTCGACGGCCGACCACCTAATCGTGAGCCTCAGCGCCGATCCGGTCTCGTTCAATCGCCATCTGGCCCTCGAATCCGAACTGCAAGAACTTCGCAAAAACCTACCAACCACCCTTGTCGTTAACCGCATGCGCCGCGGTGCCCTAGGGGTAACCGCTAAAGGAGATCTCGAGCGAACGCTCAAAGCGTTAACCGGCAGAAAGATCGCGGCATTTCTGCCCGATGACGCCAAGGCAACCGATTCGGCACTTCGAAAGGGCGTCCCGCTAAATGCCACCCGATCAGGCTCACCACTGCGCAAAGCGCTCAACCAATTGGCGCAAAGCAAAAACCTTGCTGGCTAAACTCGTTTCGTGGCAACTCTTACCGAGCAACTCAAAAAGCAGGGTGTGGCGTCCAACGCCGACATCGACTGGTTGAACCAGCTGACCGCTGACTGGCAGCTCGTCGCCGACCTCGTCTCTGCCGACCTCGTGCTCTGGATCCCCGACAAAGAGGGCAATTTTCACGCCGCCGGCCACGCCCGACCAGCCACTTCGTCCACGATTTTCTATCGTGACATCACCGGAACCCCAACCGACAAGTCGCTCGCCAAGCTCGTGAAACAAGCCTTCGAAAAGGGGGAGTCTTCCGACTTCACCGGGGTATCGCAGTACGAAGGAATCCCAACCCGCGTAGCTGCGATTCCCGTTCGCCGCAGGGCCAGTGCGAAGAATCAGGACGTCCACCCGACCCCGATAGCGGTGATCACCCGTCACGCAAACCTAGGCGAAACCAAAGAACCAACCCGTCAGCAACTGAACTTCAGGCTTTCCGGCGAAGACCTACTCGAGATGATGGTCAACGCCCAATACCCCGACCTCGGCAACCAGACCGGCTCTAGGCGAGGTGCACCTCGAGCAAACGACGGGTTTCTTCGCCTTGACGTCGCCGACAAGGTCATATTCGCAAGCCCAAACGCGGTCAGCGCGTTCGCGAAGTTCGGGTTCCCGACCGAGCTTGTCGGCGAAAACCTAACCGAGGTTGTCGCGCAGGTAACCAAGTCGAAGATCCGCGGCGACGAAGACCTCGCAGTTGTTCTTGGCGGTATCGCGCCAAGGCGAGCCGATGCCGAGTCCAAATCGGCCACGCTTTCGCTGCGTTCGATACCAATCAAGATCGAGAACGAGCGCACCGGAGCCATAGTGCTCTGCCGCGACGTGTCAGAGCTCAGGCGTCAAGAACGCGAGTTGATCACCAAGGACGCAACCATTCGTGAGATTCACCACCGGGTCAAGAACAACCTGCAAACCGTGGCCAGCCTGCTGAGAATCCAGTCGCGCAGAGCAAACAGCCAAGAGACCAAAGACTCGCTCGAGCAGGCCATGCGCCGGGTCAGCGCAATTGCGCTGGTTCACGACACCCTGTCTGAAGGCCTCAACCAAGAGGTCAGTTTCGACGATGTCTTCGACCGCGTTCTCCTTCTCGTGAGCGAGGTAGCCTCGAGCCACAACACCACGGTTCGAACCATCATCGACGGACGTTTCGGTCAACTAAAGAGCGAAAAGGCCACCCCGTTAGCGGTTGCACTCACCGAAATTGTGACCAACGCAATCGAACACGGTCTCGACGAGCGTTCTGGCAACGTCCTGGTTCATGCCGAACGCAAGCAAAGGAAGCTGATCATCACGATCAGCGACAACGGCAAGGGAATCCCAAACGGCAAGATCGAACCTGGTTTGGGCACTCAGATCATTCGCACGCTCATCGAAGGCGAACTTCGAGGAAGCATCAGTTGGTTCTCGCCTCGTGAAGGCGGAGCAAGGGTAGTTGTAGAAATTCCGCTTTAGCTAGCGCGGCGTGCGCGAGCGTACTTGCGCTTGAGCGACTTGCGCTCGTCTTCTGAAAGGCCGCCCCAAACACCGGTGTCTTGGTTTTCTTTGATGGCGTATTCGAGGCAAAGGGTTGCGACAGCACATTCACGACAAACGGCCTTGGCCTGGTCGATCTGTTCAACAGCGGGACCGGTGTTGCCGACCGGGAAGAAGAGCTCTGGGTCTTCGGTTAGGCAACGTGCTTGGTCTTGCCACTGGAGGTCCATATATTCCTTTATAGTCGGAGAAAAATTCTTTAGGCTTCGACGCCTTAGGCTGGAAACAGGCGCGAAATACTAAGTTTCGCGAGAGGATTTCCTTAGATAATCGTTTCATGCCGACGACCTTTTGGCAATACCCAAGTTAAGGATTTAATGAAAAAACCTGCCCAACTCAAGGTTGTCGTCGCAATCACCGGCGCCGAGACCCTAGCTGTCGCAGCAACCCTAGCGATCGGCATCTTCAACCTATTTGCCGGCACCGAAAAGAGCCTCGCCCTTGCGGTCGCGCTAAACGCCCTGATTGCCGCCTTTGTAGTCTGGGGGGCGCTGATCACCAAAGGTCTCTGGCAAGTCAAAAGCTGGGCCAGGTCGTCCTCGATTTTTTGGCAAACGGCTCAACTCGCCATCGCCTACGAATCCTTCCAGGGCGAGACGGCCAACCCCACGATTGCCTGGGCGCTTATAGTCCCGAGCCTGGCAGCACTGACCCTAATGTTCACCAATCCGGTGGCGAAACTTCTAAAAAGAGACCTAGAGGCCTAAGAGCTTCTTGAGCATCTCGACGTGGCCGGTCGCCTTCACGTTGTAGAGAGCGTGAGTGAGAACACCCTTCTCGTCCATAACAAAAGTCGAACGCAGCCCCCCCTCATACTCGCGCCCGTAAAGCTTCTTCATGCCGTAAGCCCCGTAAGCCTTGTGAATGCCCAGCTCCTCATCAGAAAGCAAGTCGAAATGCAGCGACTGCTCCGAGTGAAACTTTGCGATTTTCGAGATCTTGTCTGGCGAAATACCAACAACTTCGAAACCTGCCGTGGTCAATTCGGAGAGGTGTTCCTCGAAGTCGCAGGCTTCTTTAGTGCAACCAGGGGTAGACGCTGCGGGGTAGAAGTAAACGATTACCTTCTTGCCTCGCAAGGCTGACAGGCGAACAGTTTCACCAGCAAAGTTGGGCAGTTCGAAGTCTGGGGCTTGGTCACCCTTAGTCAATTTGATTTGATCCATGTCTGCTCCTCGCGTCCCTAGAAGTTTAGTCAAAACTTTCGTTCGCAATTCGTTACAAAGCCTTTACCTTATTGGGCCTAAAAGCGCTTTTCGCGTTACCCAAGTTGAATAGTATGAGACCAGCATGGTGAAGAGCACCAGCTCTCTCAAGGAGGAGACAAATGAAGCAAAATAAGAAGACAGTCTTCGCTTCTGTGGCAGTATTTGCCATGGCAGCGTTGGCTCTATCTGGTTGCGCAGCGGCGAAGCCGGGCAGCAACTACAAGGCCTGCATGGTTTCAGACGCAGGTGGTTTCAAGGACGCATCGTTCAACGAAGAAGCCTGGAACGGCTTGATGGCCGCAAAGAAGGACTACGGCGTTCAGGTAGCTACCGTTCAGTCACCTGAGACCGCAACCCAGACCGACTACACCACTGGCGTCAACTCGATGATCGACGCAAAGTGCGACCTAATCGTAGGTGTTGGTTTCAACCTTGCTAACGCAGTTCGCGAAGCAGCCAAGGCCAACCCAAAGATTAACTTCGCGCTAATCGACTCGGCTCTGTCAAACGACGACTACTCGCCCTTGAGCCTGCCAAACGTGAAGCCACTTCAGTACGACACCGCTCAGGCAGCCTTCCTAGCTGGCTACCTAGCCGCTTCGGAGACCAAGACTGGCAAGATCGCTACCTACGGTGGAATGCTTCTGCCTTCGGTAACCATCTTCATGGATGGCCTAAAGCAGGGTGTTGACTACTACAACACCAAGAACGGAACCAAGGTTCAGGTTCTTGGCGCTGCCGGAACCGACACCTCTAAGTGGGCTGCAACCGGTGACTTCAACGACCAGGCCAAAGGCAAGACTCTAACCGAGCAGTTCTTCGCTCAGGGTGCAGACATTGTGCTTCCCGTTGCTGGCCCTGTGGGTATCGGCTCGGGTCAGGCAACTCTAGACAAGTCGGGCACCATGGTCATTGGTGTTGACAGCGACTGGTACAACCTGCCAGCACACGCTGCATACAAGGCCAACATCCTCACCTCAATCGAGAAGAAGATGGCCAAGGCTGTTGAGTCGGTTATTAAGTCTGGCGTCGACAAGGCCTTCATGGGTGGCGACGCTAACGCGTATGTTGGCACCCTAGCCAACGCCGGTGTTCAGATTGCCGACGAGCACGAGGTGATGTACCCAAGTGGTATGGCCGCAACGCTAGCCGACCTAAAGGCCCAGATTATCTCTGGCGCTATCAAGGTCACCTCGATCTACAACAAGTAGTTTCGACAAGATTGGGGGTCCCGGCGAAAGCCGGGACCCTTTTTCTTGGGTTAGATTTAGTAAACCTAGTTGAAAGAAGTCTGAGCGATGAAGCTTGAGCTGAAAGGCATAACCAAGCGTTTTGGTTCGCTCGTGGCCAATGACCAAATCAACCTCGTGGTCGAGCCGGGCGAAATCCACTGCCTGCTCGGCGAAAACGGTGCTGGTAAATCAACTTTGATGAACGTTCTCTACGGCCTCTACCAGCCAGACGCTGGGCAGATTCTGCTCGATGGCAAAGAGGTCCATTTTTCTGGACCTGGCGATGCCATGGCCGCCGGTATCGGTATGGTTCACCAACACTTCATGCTGATCCCCGTTTTCACCGTCGCCGAAAATGTGATTCTGGGTCACGAACCCACAAAGACCTTCGGTCTTCTAGATCGGGCTGCCGCAAAAGCCAAGGTTAAAGAGATCTCCGACCGGTTCGGCTTCGAGATCGACCCAGACGCGCTCGTCGGCGAGCTGCCGGTTGGCGTGCAGCAGCGGGTCGAAATCATCAAGGCCCTCGTCTCCGATGCCAAAATCCTGGTATTTGACGAGCCAACCGCCGTGCTCACCCCGCAGGAGACCGACGAGTTGATGGCGACCATGAAGCAGCTGAGCGCTGAGGGCAAGACAATCGTTTTTATCACCCATAAGTTGCGCGAGGTCAAAGAGGTAGCCGACAAGATCACGGTGATTCGACTAGGCAAGGTCGTTGGCGAAGCGAAGCCGAGTTCGTCACCCGAAGAACTGGCCTCGATGATGGTTGGGCGCCCGGTAGACCTCGACGGCCAGAAGACCAAAGCCAAACCAACCGGGGTTCGATTCTCGGTCAAGAACCTGTCGGTCTTCAACAATATGGGCCTCAAAGTCGTAGACGATGTCTCCTTCGACATTCAGGCCGGTGAAACCTTGGTTTTCGCGGGCGTTCAAGGCAACGGCCAGACCGAGCTCACCGAGGCCATCTTGGGGCTTCAGGGCAAGGTTCAGGGCACGATTGAACTCGACGGACGTGACATCTCACACGACTCCGTGAAACACCGTCTCGACTACGGCATCGGCTTTATCCCCGAAGACCGCTCGACCGATGGGTTGGTCGGGGATTTCACAATCGCCGAAAACCTTATGCTCGACCGCTCCGACCGCAAACCTTTTGCTAAACGTCTGGTTCTTCAGCTGGATTACCTTGCCAAGTTTGCCGCCGAGAAAATTAAGGAGTACGACGTGCGCACGCAGAGCGCCAGTCAAAAGGCCTCTTCGCTTTCAGGAGGCAACCAGCAGAAGGTCGTTCTCGCTCGCGAGCTTTCCAAAGAACTCAAGTTGCTGGTGGCCTCGCAGCCAACCCGCGGGCTCGATGTGGGATCCATCGAATTCGTCCACGAGCAAATCATTGCCACTCGCGACAAGGGTTTGCCGGTGATGATTATCGCCACCGAACTCGATGAGGCTTCGGCGCT
>CAIJJH010000076.1 GCA_903820955.1 uncultured Micrococcales bacterium | reverse complement strand
GTTCATGTTCGAAGATGTGCCCGAGCCGGTCTGGAAGATGTCGACCGGGAACTCGCCGTCGTGGTTGCCGGCGGCTACCGCATCGGCTGCCTTCGAGATGGCTTCGGCGATTTTGCCGTCTAGTACGCCCAGAGTTGCGTTGGCGTGAGCGGCTGCCTTCTTGATGCGGGCCAGAGCGGCGATGTGAGCGCGTTCAAGGGTTGTTCCACTGATCGGGAAGTTCTCGACCGCACGCTGGGTTTGGGCGCTGTACAGGGCGTTTGCGGGTACTTTGACCTCGCCCATGGTGTCGTGTTCGATGCGATATTCCACGTTGAAACCTTTCGGAACTAGTTAATGTCGCCGATTGTTACTATCGGGTGAATTTCACCGAGGGTTAGGCGGTAGTTTGCGCCGACGACACCCAATTTACCCGCCTTTACGGCATTGGCCAGCAGGGTCGAGCGACCGAGCAGCTCGCTGATGGTGTCTTGGATGTGAAGTTCGGTGATGTCGTCGATGTCGAACTTGCCATCGCGGTTAGCTTGCTCGACGGTTGGCTGGATCCGCGAGACCAGGTTGTGGATGAACTCACCCTGCGAAACCAACGTTCCCTCGGTCGAGTTGATGGTTGCCTGGATCGCTCCGCAGCTGTCGTGGCCGAGCACGAGGATCAGCGGGGTGCCGAGAACTTCGACGCTGTATTCGAGCGAGCCGATGATAGTTTCGGCTAGGACCTGACCGGCGTTGCGAACTACAAAAAGATCACCGAGACCGACGTCGAAGATGATTTCAGCGCTGAGGCGGCTGTCTGAGCAACCGAAAAGAGCAGCGAAAGGCTTTTGTTGCTCGGCAATGGCGGTTCTGCGGTCGGCGTCCTGGTTTGGGTGTTCGCGACTTTCGTTCACAAAACGACGATTTCCGGCTTGCAGCGCTGTCCAGGCTTCGCGCGGGGTTTGAGGTCTCTGATTAGTCATTTGGTTTCACCTTCTGCAGTTTGAAATCGATGGAGGTTGCAAGGTATTCGAATTCAGTCTGCGTCGCGGTTCCGTAGAGCAGCACGAAGTCGTCTTTGTTGACTGTCATAACCGCGATGTAGTCCATGCTTTTGGCGGGATCGTGGACCGTTTCTGAGGTGTAGATGTCCCAGGTGCGGTAACCGGCGGGTATTGCCCCGGTGAGCTTGGTGCCCTGAAGTTTTAGCGCCAACCAGGTTGGGTTGGCGTGGAAGGCCTCGATCAGACCGACGTATTGGTTGGTTGGGCTGACGAAACCGGCTTCGAAGGTCGGAACCGCATCGGTGGTGCCATCGTTCCACGTCGCGTGGTTTGACCACCAACCGGCCGGCAGGTCGGGGGTGACGATGATCTCGTTGGAAGTAATGGCTGCTTGTTTGGCGATGCTAACCACGTCTACGTGCTGAATCTTGCTGGTGTCGTCTCTCGGAACCATCAAAACGATGGCTAGGACAAGTCCTAGGGTTGCCAGCAACGACAGGGCGAGGTTTATGACTGTTTGTCTAGCTCGGCGCTGCGCTGCTGCGTCACTCACTCGGAAGTTTCCTTGAGGGTCTTATCAATCTTGGCGCGGGCGCCCGAAAGCAGCGCCTCGCAGTGCTTGGCGAGGGCTTCGCCGCGCTGCCACAGGGTCATGCTCTCTTCGAGCGTCACGCTGCCGGCCTCGAGTTCGTTCAGAACACGGGTCAGCTCGTCGCGAGCCTGCTCGTAGCTAAGCTCTGCGATGTCGTTCTTTTTCTCGGCCATTTGCTCTCCAGTTTAATCGTTTGCGGTGGCTTCGAGCTCGCCCTTGGCGAGTCGAATGTTCAGTTTTTGCTTAGGTTTCACTTTGGCGGGGTCTTGAATCACGCGGCCGGCTTCGTCACGAACCACCGAATAGCCTCGATCTAGGACTCCCTGAGGAGACAGCGAGCGAAGCACTCCGCGATCGGCCTCGAGTTTCGCCTCGGCTCGGTCGAGCTGCAGAACCAGTTCGCCGCGAAGTTCGTCTACCGCTCGCTCGAGTTCACCGGTCTTCTCGTCGATGAAACCAAACGGGTTCGCCATGATCGGCCGCGTGCGAATCTGGCTGATCAGGTTGCTCTGGTTGTGAATGAAGAAGGCGATGCGGTTCACCATGCGAGCCAGGGCGTCTTCGATGCCAGCGCGCTCTTGCGCAACTTCTGGCACGACTCGCTTAGCGGCGTCGGTCGGTGTTGAGGCGCGAAGGTCGGCGACCAGGTCGAGTAGCGGGCTGTCGTTTTCGTGGCCGATGGCCGAGACGATCGGGGTCTTGGCCGCAGCCGCCGCACGAACCAGCGCTTCGTCGCTAAACACGATCAGGTCTAAGAAGGCACCGCCACCGCGAGCGATGATGATCACATCGACCTCTGGGTCGGCGTCCAAAGCCTGAATCGCCTTAATCACGGCAGGGGGAGCGGCTTCTCCCTGAACAGGGGTGTTGATGATTTCGAACTGGACGCCAGGCCAACGAAGGCGAGCGTTTTCTAGGACGTCCTTTTCGGCGTCCGAGTTTTTGCCCGTGATCAGGCCGACCTTGCGCGGTAGAAACGGCAGCGGCTGGCGTTTGGAGGCATCGATGACGCCCTCTGCGATGAGTTTTTGCTTGAGCTGCTCTAGTTTGGCGAGTAAATCGCCCAGGCCAACCTTGCGAATGCTGGTCACCTTGAGCGAAAGCTTGCCGTTGGGAACGTAGTAGTCCATCTGGCCAGAGACGATGACGCGGTCGCCGTCGGCAAACGAATCGGTGGTGGCGTTCAACACTCCTGCGAAGATCACGAGTTCGATGCTCGAGGCGCCGTCGAGGTCTTTTAGCGCCGGGTAGACGTGGCCCGAGTAATTCGGCTTGAATCGGACAAGTTCGCCCTCAACGTATGCGGTTGGCCACTTGCGAATCGCGGTGGCTACGCGCTCTGAAAACTCGCGAACCGAATACGGCCGGTCTTCACCTGCAAGCGCCTGCTCTGTCATTGGTCTGCCCCGCTTAGAATTGCCTTGTGGCTGAGAACAATGGTAACCCGAGTGACCGACAAGGTCGCGTCCTTCTCGCGTCTCCGCGAGGCTACTGCGCCGGCGTCGATCGAGCCGTTATCGCCGTCGAAAAGGCCTTAGACCACTACGGTTCACCGGTTTACGTGCGCAAACAAATTGTGCACAACAAGCACGTGGTTTCTTCGCTCGAGGCTCGTGGCGCAATCTTCGTTGATGAGGTCGACGAGGTTCCTATCGGCTCAACGCTGGTATTCAGCGCCCACGGTGTCTCGCCGATGGTTGTCGCCGCAGCCGACGCCCGTGGTCTCAACACCATCGACGCAACCTGCCCGCTGGTCACCAAGGTTCACCGCGAGGTTCAGCGCTTCGCCAAAGAGGATTACGACATTTTGCTGATCGGCCACGAAGGTCACGAAGAGGTTGAAGGCACAGCGGGCGAAGCCCCCGATATTGTTCAGGTCGTGGACGAAGACATCGATAACGTCGTGGTCCGCAACCCAGAAAAGCTCGTCTGGCTCTCGCAAACCACCCTCTCGGTCGACGAAACCATGGAAACCGTAAACCGACTCAAGGCAAAGTTTCCAACCCTTCAGGCTCCACCGAGCGACGACATTTGCTACGCCACCCAAAACCGCCAGGTTGCCATCAAGAAGGTCGGCGCACAAAGCGATCTCGTCATCGTGGTCGGTTCGGCAAACTCATCTAACACGGTGCGACTCGTTGAGGTTGCTCTTCAGGCAGGAGCCAAGGCTTCTTACCGCGTGGACTTCGCCAGCGAGATGGAAGACGCTTGGTTCGAGGGCGTGGCAACGGTTGGCGTCTCTTCTGGCGCATCTGTTCCCGAAGAGCTTGTCGAAGACGTCCTAGCCGATCTAGCCAAGCGCGGCTTCGGCGATGTCGAAATCGTTCAGACCGCCGAAGAGGACATTCAGTTCTCGCTGCCTAAGGAACTTCGCAAAGACCTAAAGGCCGCCGGCGAGAACACCGAAAATAAAGAAAAGCGTTAGTTTTTAAAGTTCGTTTCTTTCACCACGCGGCCATCTCTCGAGTAGGTAGTCCAAAGCCCGACTTGCTTGTCTAGATCAAAAGTGCCCGATCGCATAAGTGAGCCATCCTTGCGATAAAACTCCCAGTAGCCGCGCATTTTGCCGTCCTTGTATTCCCCTTTAAAGCGAGGAAGCCCATTCTCATAGAACGGGCTTCCTGCAGACATCTGATTTCCTTAGGCGGTCTTTGACTTGCCAGCCGAGCCGAGCTCACGAGCTGCTTCAACAACTCGCTCCGACATTCCGGCCTCGCCAACCTTGCCCCAAGCGCGTGGGTCGTAAGCCTTCTTGTTGCCAACCTCGCCGTCGACTTTGAGCACACCGTCGTAGTTCTGGAACATGTGAGCCGCTATTGGGCGAGTGAATGCGTACTGCAGGTCGGTGTCGATGTTCATCTTGATGACACCGTGGCTAACCGCCTCGGCGATTTCTTCAGGGGTCGAGCCCGAACCGCCGTGGAAGACGAGGTCGAAAGGCTTGTCGACGCCGTACTTGGCTCCAACAACCTTCTGAATCTCGCCAAGGAGTTCTGGGCGCAGCTTCACGTTGCCAGGCTTGTAAACCCCGTGGACGTTGCCAAAGGTGAGAGCTGCCATGTAGCGACCGTTCTCGCCAAGACCGAGAGCCTCAACTGTCAGCAGGCCGTCTTCAGGGGTGGTGTAAAGGTGCTCACCCATGCCGCCTTCAACGCCGTCTTCTTCGCCGCCAACAACACCGATTTCAACCTCGAGCACCGAACCGACCGAATTGGTCAACTTGAGCATCTCTTTGGCGATTTCTAGGTTTTCGGTCAGTGATACGGCCGAACCGTCCCACATGTGCGAGTTGAAGAGTGCGTCCTCGCCGTTGCGAACACGCTCCTTCGAAATTTCGATTAGCGGCCTGACCAACTTGTCGAGCTGGTCTTTTGCGCAGTGGTCGGTGTGCAGGGCGATGGTGATTCCGTAGTTCTTCGAAACCTCACGAGCGAAGGCTGCCATGGCAGCGGCTCCCGAAGCCATGTTCTTGATGGTTGGGCCCGACCAGTAGTCGCCGCCGCCGGTGGTCACCTGGATTATGCCGTCTGAGCCTGCGGCCTGCAGGCCAGCGAGAGCGGCGTTTAGGGTCTGTGATGAAGAGACGTTGATGGCTGGGTAGGCAAAGCCACCCTGCTTCGCGCGGTCAAGCATTTCAAGATACTGATCAGGTGTTGCTACTGGCATGCCACTACTCCTAGGGACTCTTCATTGGGGGTTACCTAGAATGTTACCAACATGAGCCTCGCAGACGCCGAACAGCCGACCCTAGATTTACTTGCCGCAACACTTGCCGCGGTGAGTAACTGCTGGCCGCTGGTAGGCGTCGGCGACAAGGACGCACTCGACAAGGCTGCCGTCGACGCTATGCGCTATTCGCTCAACCTTGCCGAAATCGGTGGAGTCGTGGTGATCGGTGAGGGTGAAAAAGATGATGCCCCGATGCTATTCAACGGCGAAAAGCTCGGCCTGAATGAAACGGCCGACTGGGACATCGCGGTTGATCCCGTAGATGGAACCAAACTGGCGGCGCTCGGCGTGCCCGGTGCTGTCTCGGTGATTGCCGCTTCACCTCGAGGCACGATGCTCGATTGCCACGAGGTTTACTACATGAAAAAGATCGTCAGTGGTCCAGCTGGCATTGGCCTTCTCGACATCGACTACTCGGTTGAGCAAAACATTCGGCTACTAGCTAAAGCCACCGGACGTGAGGTCGAAGACATCTCGGTCGCGGTAATCAACAAACCCCGCAACGCTCAGGTGATCAAAGATGTCGAGGCCACCGGTGCAACCTGGGTGAGGTTCGAAGAAGGTGACATTGCGCACGCAGTTGCGGCAGCAATTATCGGCACCGGAATCGATCTCCTTCTTGGAGTGGGCGGTGCTCCCGAAGGAGTTGTCACCGCCTGCGCTATCCGGGCGCTTAGAGGCTTCATGCAGGGCGTCCTCGCACCTCAAACTCCCGACGAGATCGAGCGAGCGTTGATGGCCGGACTACCGATTAGCAAAAAACTTGAACTCGAAGATCTAGTCTCCGGTGATCGACAGATTTTCGTGATGACCGGCATTACCGATTCACCGCTGGTTGATGGCGTTCGCTCGGATGGCGAAAAAGAGGTTATCCAGAGCCTGATTATCGACAGCGATCTACCCGATATCCGTCGAGTAGACCTCAGCGTCGAAGGTTAGTGGTTGTGCTGAAAGACGGCCGGCTCTTCTAGTAGCGCCGAGCGATCTGGCTCTGAGGTCACCGAAGAAGATGGCATGCCATCTAGGTTTTCGAGGCCGGACGAAGGCTGGGTCACTGCGATAGCGCCCCACTGAACAGCGGTGCCAACACCCTTAGGGACGTCATAACCGATGTCATCACCAACAGCTGGGCGAGTGTCGGCGGCAACGGCAGAAAGGAACCCCGCCATGGTTGCATCGCCGGCGCCAACTGTGTTGATTACCTTTACCGGTGGTGTTCGGGCGGCCCACTGCTGCGTTCTAGTAACGGCAATCATGCCGTCGGCGCCAAGAGAAGCGAGGACGCATTCGATTCCGTGCTCGCAGAGTTGACGGGCGGCGTCAATAACGTCGCCAACGGTTTTCAGAGTTCGGCCAACGGCGGATGCCAGTTCTTCGGCGTTCGGCTTGATCACAGCAGCCAAACCGCGGCGAGCCCAGTAGTTCAGTGGCTCACCAGAGGTGTCTAGCGCCACGCGAACGCCCATGTCTTTCATAGCCGTGAATATAGGCTCAAGGTCTACATAGCTACCACCAGATTTGTAAACCGGAAGAGCGCCAGCGATCACCAACCACTTGGCATTGTTCTCTTTGACTGTCGCGACTGTCAATGCCACAACCGACTTCCAGTCTTCTTCAGATAGCGGCCGAGGAGCCTCGTTGACCTTTGTGGTCGGGCCATCTTTCTCGACGATCGTTGTTGAGACGCGAAGAGTGCCTTCGACCCAGAGCGGAATCAGGAAGCTTGAAGAGTGGGTGCGGTCGAGCACGCCTGGATCGGCATTACCAATTGGTACGACTCCAGGTGCGTGGAAACCTGCAAGGTGTAGCCCGCGAGCTACGTTGATTCCCTTACCAGCGAGCTCTTCGGCAACCGAGTCTGCTCGGTTCACGCCACCTTCATCGAGGTTGTGAACGAAGTAGGTTCGGTCGAGTGTAGGGGCTGGAGTGAGTGTGACGATGGGCGACCCAGTCATGCGTTCTCCCTGTGCGGCGTTAGTGGATTTTGACTCCGGACTACATCGTCCAGCACATCAAAAGTATAACCGCAGGGGCTATTCCTCGTCTTCCACAATCTCCGCATCGATGGCTGAGGCCTCGAGTTCGGGCTTGGTGAAAATGGTCGTGTTCTCAACCAATCCGCCGATTTGCGGTATCTCGGTCTGGCCAAATTGGGTGGCGTCGATTGCGTTTGCCTCGCGAGCCGTTGTCAGAAGGTTGCGCTCGAGCGAGCTAGCGAACTTGTTGTAGTTGCCAACGGCGCCGTCAAGCGACTTGCCAAGGGCGCTCGCGTGCTTCGCGACCACCGCGATGCGGGCGTAGAGATCCTTGCCTAACTTGATCACGTTGGCCAGTGCCTTCTCGTTGGCTTCTTGCTGCCAGATGAAGGTAATGGTCTTCAGCACCGAGAACAGGCTCACCGGTGAGGCAATAGCCACACCCTGTTTGAACGAATAGTCCAACAACGAAGGGTCGGCCTGCAACGCAGCTGATAAGAGAGACTCGGAAGGAATAAAGGCGATGACGAATGGAGCTGCATCGGCGTAAGACTCCCAATACTTCTTGTCGCCCAAAGCCTTGATGTGGCTCTTCACGGCATCGCTGTGCTTCTTCAGAAGGGCGTCTCGTCTTGCGAGTTCTTCTGGCGAACCCAGGTCGCTGATGGCCGATGCCTCCATGTAGGCATCGAACGGCACCTTGGAGTCGATGAGAATCTGCTTGTTGCCGGGCAAAAGAATGGTCACGTCTGGGCGCTTGCTGCCGCCTTCGACCCCCTGTTGTTCGATGAAGTCGGCGATGTTGATTAGCCCGGCTTCTTCGATAAGGCGACGAAGTTGAGTCTCACCCCAGACGCCACGCATCTGGTTGTCACTCATGGCTTTTGCGAGGGTCTCGGTCTGTTTCCCTAGGGACGCAGAGGTTCGAATCGATTCTTCCAGTTGCTGCTTAATTGACCCGTACTGAGTGTTGCGCTGAGTCTCGAGCTCGTCAACCTTTGTGCGCATCTGGTCAAGTGACGCCTGGATCGGGGTCAGGGTTTGAAGAAGAGTGTTTTCTTTTCGATCGCGTTCGTCGCGCTCTAGGCGCTCCCGCTTTGCTTCGGCCAGCTGTTCATTGAGCAAGCGAACCGCCGAGTCGTCTGACGCAACGGTCTTGACCCTTGACTTGCCAATAAAGAAGCCCAGAACCGTGCCAACGAAGATGCCAACGATGAGATACATAAAGAAGTCCATACTAAAACTCTGCCAGCAACTACCGACATTTAGCCAAAACTAGACTTATTGGGTGAAACAAAGAACCGAAATCCAAGCCCTGCGTGCGCTCGCCGTTGGCATGGTGGTCATGTTTCACCTTAAGGCGCGCATCATGCCGGGTGGTTTTGCAGGAGTTGACGTATTTTTTGTAATTTCTGGCTATCTGATCACATCTTCTCTTTTCGGTGAAATTGATAGGACGCGACGCGTCGACCTGGTGAAGTTCTGGTCGCGACGCGCTCGCCGACTCTTGCCGATTGCACTTCTCGTGATCTTGGTGGCCACCATTGCCGCCTTTTTCGTTCAGCAACCGTTCAATCGAAACGACTCATTTTGGGATTCGATCGCTTCGACTTTTTACTTTGAAAACTGGAGGTTGGGCTCGTCGGCAGCCGATTACTTCTCTGCCCCCACCCCCAGCATTTTTCAACACTATTGGTCGCTTGCTGTCGAAGAGCAGTTCTACTTGGTTTGGCCGATCCTTTTAATAATCTTGGTCAAGTGGTTCAAGGGTAGGTCGCTGCCTCTAGCAGTTGCTGGTATCACGGCGGTCAGTTTTGCCTACAACCTTTGGCTTACCTTTGGTAAGAACCAGTATTCCTACTTTTCAACCTTTGGCAGAGCCTGGGAGTTTGGGGTCGGAGCAATCATCGCGCTTTGGCTTTCGAAGCGCATAAAAGGTCTAAACGTAAGTGTCGCTTACCTTGGCTTCGGGTTGCTCGCAGCCAGCGCATATCTGGTCAGCAGTGGCCAGCCATTCCCGGGCACCATGGCTCTGCTTCCAGTTGCAGGCGCCGCTTGCGTTATTTCGGCGCAAAGCACTGGGTTAATTTGGCGTTTAACCGAATTGCGTCCAATCCAATGGCTAGGCGATCAGAGTTATGGCGTCTATCTATGGCATTGGCCGGTCACCATTCTGTTGCCGCTTGCGATTCCAGCTCTGCCGACTCCGGTTGCATTCCTCTTGATTCTTGCCTTAACCCTCGTCCTCTCTTCGGTTTCCAAAAGGTTCATCGAAGACCCGATACGCCTGCAACGATTCGAATTTCTCAAGTCATCCGCTAAGTCACTCGCGTCGGCACTCGTGGCTAGTATTCTGCTGCTTGCATTCATTTTTGCCATTGGTCAGACAACTAATGGCCAAATAGCCCAGGCCAGAAAGGCTGTCGCCGACATTCAAGCCAATCCTTGTTTTGGTGCGCGGAGTCTTGCTAAGCCTTCCTGCTCAAATGTGACTCTCCCACTTGCCATTTCGCTTGACCAGGCCACCCACGATTCTGCCGATCCAAATAATTCGTGCAT
>CAIJJH010000075.1 GCA_903820955.1 uncultured Micrococcales bacterium | reverse complement strand
CTTGGCGTCGCCGAATAGCATGGCGGCGTTTTCTCTGAAGAAAAGCGGGTTCTGAACGCCTGCGTAGCCCGAGGCCATTGACCGTTTGAAGACAATGACGTTCTCGGCTTCCCAGACCTTGAGCACTGGCATGCCAGCGATTGGGCTGCTTGGGTCTTCGGCTGCTGCCGGGTTGACCGTGTCGTTAGCGCCAATTACCAACACCACCGAGGTGGTTGCGAAGTCATCGTTGATTTCGTCCATCTCGTCGACGATGTCGTAGGGGACTTTCGCTTCGGCTAGAAGCACGTTCATGTGTCCTGGAAGTCTTCCGGCAACCGGGTGAATGCCGAACCTTACGGTTACGCCCTTGTCGATGAGCCTTGCCGCTAGATCGGCAACCGGGTACTGGGCCTGAGCTACAGCCATTCCGTAACCCGGGGTGATTACCACCGAGGTTGCGTTTCTAAGCAGTTCAGCGACCGATGAGGCATCGGTTTCGCGGTATTCGCCAAGTTCTTCGTCTTCGCTGGTTGAAGCTACGATTCCGAAACCACCGGCAATAACCGAAATGAACGAGCGGTTCATGGCCTTGCACATGATGTATGAGAGGTAAGCACCTGAGGAGCCAACAAGAGCACCAGTAACAATCAGTAGGTCGTTGTTTAGCAGGAATCCGGCTGCTGCCGCTGCCCAACCCGAGTAGCTGTTCAACATCGAAACAACGACCGGCATGTCTCCGCCACCGATAGATGCAACCAGGTGCCAGCCAAGTGCGAGGGCTAGGACTGTCACGGCAATCAGGAGGCTCATGTCTGGTGTGATGACGTACCAGACGGTTAGGGCGACGAAGGCAACCAATGCTCCGACATTAAGGAAGTTCTTTCCTGGCAGCATGAGCGGTTTAGACGAAATTCGGGCAGACAGCTTGAGGTTGGCAACGATCGAACCGGTGAAGGTTACGGCACCGATGAAGACGCCGATGAAGACTTCCGCACGGTGAACGCCTAGAAGGTTCTCTGGGGTTCCGGTGTCGAAGAGGGCACCATTCCAGCCGATCAGAACAGCGGCGACACCAACGAAGCTGTGAAGCAGGGCAATCAGCTCAGGCATTCCGGTCATTTCGACGACACGAGCGCGCCACAGACCGATGGACGCACCGATTACGAGGCCGACAACGATGAAAATCAAGCCAAGTTGGGCTGCGGGGTCATTCCAACCATTAGTGATGGTCAGGAGAGTGGTTGCAACCAGGGCAAGGGCCATGCCCGATACGCCATAGACTATTCCGCCTTTGGCACTCTCGTGCTTGCTGAGCCCGGCGAGAGAAAGTATGAACAGCAGCGATGAAACTATGTATGCCGCCGTGGCTAGCATTGGGGCGATGGATAGAAGGGATTCCATTTATTTGCCTCCCTTCGAGAACATGTTGAGCATTCGTCTGGTTACCGCGAAACCGCCGAAGATGTTGATGCTCGCCAAGGTGGTTGCGATGCCGGCCAAGATTTGAACTGGCAGGTTAGGCGCGGTTAGTTGAAGCAAGGCTCCAACCACGATGATTCCCGAGATGGCGTTGGTGACGCTCATAAGGGGAGTGTGAAGGGCGTGGTGCACCTTGCCGATTACGTAGAAGCCAATCACGACCGAGAGCGTTAGCACCAAGAAGTGTTGAGGCAGTGGTGCTGGTGCGAAGGCGCAAATCGCGTAAAGCACCGCGATCCCTAAGGCGAAGAAAGCCCCGCGTCGCTGAGGCGACATGGTCTTCTTCTCTTTGGCTACTGGTGCTTCGACCTTCGCAGCCGGTGGTGCTGCAGAAACTTGAACCGGGGGAGGTGGCCAGGTGATTGAGCCATCTTTCACAACGGTCACAGATCGCTGAACAATGTCTTCGAAATCTAAAGTGAGAACACCGTTTTTCTCGGGCGTAACCAGCTTCAAGAGGTTGACCAGGTTGGTTCCGAAAAGCTGGGACGCTTGAGCGGGAAGGCGGCCGGGAAGGTCGGTGTAGCCGATGATAGTCACGCCGTTTGCTGTGACCACCTTTTTGCCTGCGACTGAACCTTCAACGTTTCCACCCTGGGCCGCGGCCATGTCGACGATTACGCTGCCTGATTTCATGCTTGCTACGTCGGCGGCGGTGATTAGCTTCGGAGCTGGGCGTCCGGGAATAAGAGCGGTCGTGATGATGATGTCGACGTCGGCGGCTTGCTCGGAGTAAATCTCGGCAGCTCGCTTGTCGTAATCTTCGCTGGTTGCCTTCGCGTAGCCGTCTGAGGATTCCATCTTCTCGGCAACTTCGACAGCTAGGTAGGTTCCACCGATCGATTTAACCTGATCGGCAACCTCTGGTCTTGGGTCGGTAGCTCTCACGATAGATCCGAGGCTCGATGCCGCGCCTATGGCGGCAAGTCCGGCGACTCCGGCACCGGCGACCAGAACCTTTGCCGGTGGAACTTTTCCGGCGGCGGTAACTTGACCGGTAAAGAAGCGACCAAATTCGTGGGCAGCCTCTATAACTGCTCGATAGCCGGCAATGTTTGCCATTGAACTGAGTACGTCCATCGACTGGGCGCGAGAAATTCTTGGGACCGCGTCCAGGGCCAGTGCCGTGATGCCTCGAGTGGCCAAAGATTCAAGGAGATCTGGACGAAGTGATGGGGTCATCAAACTTACGATGATGGCGTTGTCGCTAATTTGTTTGATCTCTTTATCGGTGGGAGCCGCAACCTTCAAGACAACCTGGCTGGACCAAGCTTCCTTGGTGGTACCAATTTTTGCTCCGGCCTGCACATAGGCCGAGTCAGGGAAGGTCGAAAGTGTTCCCGCTTGGGACTCAACTATCACCTTGTAGCCAAGTTCGACAATGGCCTTCACCGTTGCAGGGGT
>CAIJJH010000074.1 GCA_903820955.1 uncultured Micrococcales bacterium | reverse complement strand
GGTTTGGTCGCAGGCTTGATTGCCGAAATTGACGCTAAGGCTTAGCGCTTAACCTTCGAAACAACCTTCTTGGCCTGTGATTCGGCCTGCTGCTTTGCCTCGTGGAGTTTGCGTCCGAGTTCCTTGCCAATAACCTTTGGGTCGGTCTCGATGTTCACGCGGGTGGCCAACTGCTCGGCGATCCAAGAGCCGCCGATCGCGAATAGTTCGCCAAGCTTCTCGCCCAGGATGTCGATGTCTTTATCGAAGGCGTCATCGGCACCGAGGGAGCGCAGCCAGAGAGCGGCCTTGCCTAAACCGGCTGTCTTCACCGAATAGAAACGGTTCTGGCCGGAAACCTTGACGGTCACCAAATCGGCGTCGCGAAGAGTCTTGAGGTGCTTCGAGACGGTTGGCTGGCCGAGTTTGGTCAAGGTGACCAGGTCGCCCACAGACTGGCCAGGGGTCTTGGCGAGTGCCTCGAGAAGCTGGCGGCGAGTCGGGTCGGCTAGGGCTGCAAAAATGTCGGTCATGTTTAGAGATTACCTTCTGCTATTTCTTTTGCGCGAGCGAGTGCTGCCGCGGTTGCCTTGTCGAATGTTGCCTTTAGGTTTGCTTCTTCGAGCACGGCGATGGCTCGCATGGTGGTGCCGTTCGGGCTGGTCACCTGGCGGCGAAGCTCTTCAGGGCTCTTGCCACTTGATGCCAACAACTCGGACGCCCCCAAGAAGGTGTCGTGAACCATTACCTCGGCCTGTTCGGCGGTGAAACCCATCGACACTGCGGTCGCAGTGAATTGTTCGATAAGGAAGAAAACATAGGCCGGACCGGAGCCTGAGATCGTGCTTAGGGCATCGATCTGCGATTCTTCGATTACAAGCACCTTGCCAACCGACTCGAAAACCTTGGTAGCGGTGGCCAGGTCTTCGCCGGTAGCACGCGAACCCTTGGCAATGCCTGTGACGCCGCGGCCAACCACCGAAGGGGTGTTTGGCATCGCGCGAACCACTGGGTTCGAAACGGTGGCCTCCATGGCCGCTGTGGTGATGCCAGCGGCAACGCTGATCACAAGTGCGCCTTCGCTAAGCGAATCGGCAACCTCGCCGAGCACTTCGAGCACGTAACCGGGCTTCACGCCAACGATCACTGTGTGGGCTCCGCTCACGGCCGCGCGGTTTGCGCTCGCAGTGGCTTCGAGCGAGTAGGCGCTCACGCCGAGCTCTTCTCGAAGTGTGGCTCCGCTGGCTTCGCTCTTAGTGCTCACCGAAATATCAGTCGCCTCGATGCCAGATGCGATCAGGCCGTGCAGAATTGCCCCGCCCATTGAGCCGGTGCCAAGAATTGCGATTCGATTGCTGTTCACAGTTCAAGTCTAGGGTCGGTAGTGCTTGGTAGTTTTGTCTCATGGCATCTCCAAAAACCACCTTCGTTTGCGCCGAATGCGCATGGGTCAGCTCTAAATGGGTTGGCCAGTGCGGCGAATGCGAAGCCTGGAACTCGATGCAGGAGGGTTCGGCTAGCACCAAGGGCCTCGGCTCGGTGCGCGCGATCAAGCCAACTCGCCTCGTGGCCTCTTCGAGCGCAAGGCCAATCAGCGAAATCTCGACCGAAAACGTGACCGCGTGGCCAACCGGTGTTGGCGAGTTCGACCGCGTGCTCGGTGGTGGGCTGGTTCCTGGTGCAGTTGTCTTGCTATCTGGTGAGCCTGGTGTCGGCAAGTCCACGTTGCTTCTCGAGGTTGCCGCCAACGCCGCCAAACGAGGCTTGCGCGTGCTCTATGTTTCTGGCGAAGAATCGGTTGGCCAGGTGCGCCTTCGTGCCGAGCGAACCGGCGCAGTAGTTGACGGCCTCTACCTCGCCGCCGAAACCGACCTCGCCAACGTGCTCGGGCAAATCGACTCAATCAACCCCAACTTGCTCGTAGTCGACTCGGTGCAAACCATCGCTCACGGCGACCTAGACGGCGCTGCGGGCATGCCAGCCCAGATTCGTGAGGTTGCCAGCAACCTGATTCGCGTGGCCAAGGAGCGCGACCTACCGGTGATTCTGGTGGGCCACGTAACCAAAGACGGATCGATTGCCGGCCCACGAGTGCTCGAACACCTAGTCGACGTCGTTTGCCACTTCGAAGGCGACCGCCAAACCGCACTGCGCTTCGTTCGCAGCCTCAAAAACCGCTACGGCCCGACCGACGAGGTTGGCTGCTTTGAGATGACCGGCGAAGGCATCGCCGAGGTCGCCGACCCGAGCGGGCTTTTCCTGAGCCGCCCAGACTCCCCTGTCTCTGGAACCTGCGTAACCGTCGCAATCGAAGGCCGCCGAGCGCTTATCGCCGAGGTTCAAGCTCTCGTCGTAAAGTCTTCGACCCCTCAGCCGAGACGTGTGGTCAACGGCGTCGACGCTTCGCGAGTAGCCATGTTGCTCGCCGTGCTCGAACGCCGTGCCGGCATTCGGGTTGGCGAAATGGACGTCTACGTTTCTACCGTCGGCGGGGTCAGGCTAACCGAACCGGCTGCCGACCTAGCAATCGCCTTGGCAATTGCCTCGGCCGTGCAAGACAAACCAATCGCCCACAACCTTTGCGCCTTTGGCGAGATTTCACTCACCGGCGACCTCCGCAAGGTCACCAACGGAAAGCTTCGGGCAAACGAGGCAAGCCGACTTGGGTTCGTTCGTTCGGTCGATTCAGAGATCAAGACGGTCAAGGCAGCGCTCGCTCTAGCCCTGAACTGGTAGCTAAACGGTCTTTACGACCCTGGCCGGGTTGCCAACCGCAACCGCTCTTGCCGGCACGTTTTTTGTAACAACAGCCCCGGCGCCGATGACCGCGTTGTCGCCAATTGTGACTCCAGGCAAGATGATTGCCCCCGAGCCAACCCAGACGTTGTTGCCGATTGTGATCGGGGCTCCGGCCTCCCAGCCCTCGAGGCGAAGTTCGGGGTCTAGCGGGTGAATCGGGGTCATTAGCTGAACGTTGCTACCGAGCATGACGTTGTTGCCAATTCGAATCTCGGCAACGTCTAGCGCGATAAGCCCGTAGTTGGCGAAGCAGTGATCGCCCCAGTGAATGTTTTTGCCAAAGTCGACCTTGATCGGTTCGCGAAGCCAGAGACCAGCGCCCACGGTTCCGAAAAGTTCTGGGTAGAGAGCGACGGCGGCGTCTGATTGAATCGGCATCAGGTTGTTGTGCTCGTTGGCTAGCTTGTTCGCGCGGGCAATCTTTTCCCACTGCTCAGGCCCTGCCTTGTACCAATGCCCTGCGTCCATGCGCTCTTGCATCGAGCGGGTGTCGTTTGGGTCTGGTGCTGGAATGCTAGAGTCGCTGGCCATTAGTTGATTATGAACTGCTCGTAGTTACCAGAAATAACGCCATTGACCTCGGCGGTCAAGGAATACGCGCCCGGAACCACTGGGGTTTGGCCGACTCCACAGCCAGAAGACGACGAGCGAACCAGATACCACTGGCTCGCAGGCCAAGAAAGCGTCTCGCCGGCCTTCAGCGGAACCCAAGTGTCGACAAGTCCCGCACGGTCACACTCGCGTGAAGTCCAAATCTGCTCACTGCCGCTCTTGATTGTGAAGAAGGTGACGCGCGGGCCACCGTTGAACTTGCAAGGCACCTTGCCGACGTTTGTCAGCGTGAACCAGAGCGACGGCTTGACGCCGGATGCAAAAGAAAGCTGTTCGGTCGTGCCATCGCCGATTATGGCGTTCACAGAAACCGTGCCCGGGCCGCACTCTTGGCCAGCGCCGTCCGAAGCGGTTGGCTTGGCCCCAAAGAATGAGCCAACGGCTCCAACGGCCGCGACCAAGCCCCAGATGATCAGTGCGAGGATTCCGAGGACGAAGATGCGGCGAATTAGGAAGACGAGAGGGCTAGGTTGAGACATGCCTTCAAGATTAGCGAGGCGCGAGGCTATAGAACCTTAAGCATCCTCGTGTTGCCGAGGGTGTTCTGCTTCACGCGAGCCAGATCTAGGAACTCGGCGACGCCGTCATCGTTTGAGCGAACCATCTCGGCAAAAGTTTCTTCGTCAACCGGAACATCGCTGATGGTTGCAAATCCGTGCTTTTCGAAAAACGAAACCTCGAAGGTTAGGCAGAAGATTCGCTTGACTCCAAGGCCCTTGGCCTTTTCGATCAGGGCATCGACCAGCAGGTGACCGACACCCTGGCCTCGAGTGCTTTGGTCGACGATCAGCGAACGCACTTCGGCGAGGTCTTCCCACATGATGTGAAGCCCGCCGGCACCGACAACGCGGCCTTGGGAATCAAGGGCAACCATAAACTCTTGGACGCGCTCAAATAGTGCGACAAGGTCGTGGTGAAGAAGAACTTGACCCTCCATTGGAGCTCGCAACGCAGCGATCGCACGAACATCGTCGGCGCGGGCTGGGCGTATTAGGTAGGTCACCCTCTAAATGGTAGCGGCTTCGCGAACCTTGTCGGTGAAGACGAACTCGTCTCCGACTAGGTCGACGTCGACGTGCGAGGCCGAAACCAGCTCGCCGCGAACAATCTTTTCAGACAGCTTGTCTTCGATTTCGCGCTGAACCGCACGGCGAAGCGGGCGAGCACCGAGGGCAGGGTCGTAACCCAGCTCGATAAGTCGCTGCTTGGCAGCCTGGGTCAGGGTGATAGTCATGTCGCGGTCTTCGAGGCGCTTGCCAAGCTTGGCGATGAACAGGTCGACAATCTGAACCAACTCGAGCTGCGATAGCTGAGGGAACACGATCGTTTCGTCGACGCGGTTCAAGAACTCAGGCTTGAAGTGCTTCTTGAGCTCCTCGTTGACCTTGCCGCGCATGCGGTCGTAGTCGTTCTCGGCGTTGTCTTCTAGCGAGAAGCCCATCGCACCCTTCGAGATGTCGCGGGTTCCAAGGTTCGTGGTCATGATGATCACGGTGTTCTTGAAGTCAACGACTCGACCCTGACCATCGGTCAGGCGACCTTCTTCGAGGATCTGAAGAAGCGAGTTGAAGATGTCTGGGTGGGCCTTTTCGATTTCGTCGAAGAGCACCACGCTGAATGGCTTGCGGCGAACCTTCTCGGTTAGCTGGCCACCCTCTTCGAACCCTACGAAGCCCGGAGGGGCACCGAATAGGCGCGAAACGGTGTGTTTTTCGCCGTATTCGCTCATGTCGAGAGCGATCAGGGCGCCTTCGTCGTCGAATAGGAACTCGGCCAAAGCCTTGGCGAGCTCGGTCTTACCAACACCGGTAGGGCCCGCGAAGATGAATGAACCAGATGGGCGGTTAGGGTCTTTGAGCCCGGCGCGCTGGCGACGAATCGACTTCGAGATGGCGCGAATGGCCTCTTCTTGGCCGATTACGCGCTTGTGTAGTTCGTCTTCCATGAAGATGAGCTTCGAAGATTCTTCTTCGGTGAGCTTGAACACCGGAATACCTGTCGACTGCGCGAGAACTTCGGCGATTAGGCCTTCGTCAACAACTCCCTGAGCCGCAACGTTGCCGCTTCTGAACTGCTTCTCGAGACGAACGCGCTCAGCCGAAAGCTTCTTCTCTTCGTCGCGCTTGCCAGCGGCGACCTCGAAGTCCTGAGCCTCGATTGCCTTCTCTTTTTCGACGCGAGCGGCGACGATCTTCTCTTCGATTTCACGAAGCTCCGGTGGTGAAGAAAGAATCGACAGACGCATGCGGGCGCCGGCTTCATCGATTAGGTCGATCGCCTTGTCTGGCAAGAAGCGGTCAGTGATGTAGCGGTCTGAGAGTGTGACGGCCGAAACCACTGCACCATCGGTGATGGTCACCTTGTGGTGTGCCTCGTAACGGTCGCGTAGGCCCTTCAAGATGTTGATTGCCATCGGCAGAGTCGGCTCAGCGACGTTTACCGACTGGAAGCGACGAGCCAAAGCGGCATCTTTTTCGAAGTGCTTGCGGTATTCGTCAAGTGTCGTTGCACCAATGGTCTGAAGCTCGCCGCGAGCGAGCAGCGGCTTCAAGATCGAGGCCGCGTCAATAGCGCCCTCGGCTGCACCGGCACCAACCAGGGTGTGAATTTCGTCGATGAACGTGATGATGTCGCCGCGCTGGCGAATCTCTTTGGTGACCTTCTTGAGGCGCTCCTCAAAGTCACCGCGGTAACGCGAACCGGCAATCAGGGCGCCCATGTCGAGGGTGTAAACCTGCTTGCCTTTCAAAGTCTCTGGGACATTGCCGTGGACGATTGCCTGAGCAAGCCCTTCGACAACTGCGGTCTTACCAACACCAGGCTCACCAATCAGAACCGGGTTGTTCTTCGAACGGCGAGAGAGAATCTGCATGACGCGCTCAATCTCACGCTCGCGACCGATTACTGGGTCGAGCTTTCCGTCGGCTGCAGCCTGAGTTAGGTTGCGACCAAACTGGTCGAGAATCGTCGAGCCCTTTTGCGGAGCGTTTGACTCGCCACCAACGTTGACGGTCTCTTTGCCCTGGAAACCAGATAGCAACTCAACAACTTGCTGGCGAACTCGGTTTGAGTCGGCTCCCAATTTGGTTAGAACCTGAGCGGCAACGCCTTCGCCTTCGCGAATCAAGCCGAGAAGAAGGTGTTCGGTGCCAATGTATGAGTGGCCAAGTTGAAGAGCCTCGCGAAGCGAAAGCTCGAGAACCTTCTTGGCGCGTGGGGTGAAAGGAATGTGGCCGGTCGGTGGGGTCTGACCCTGACCGATGATTTCTTGGACCTGCTCGCGCACGGCGTCGAGGTTGATGCCGAGCGCCTCAAGTGCCTTGGCCGCAACACCTTCGCCCTCGTGGATCAAGCCAAGGAGGATGTGCTCGGTGCCAATGTAGTTGTGATTGAGCATCTTCGCCTCTTCTTGGGCGAGGACGACTACACGGCGGGCCTTATCGGTAAATTTCTCGAACATAAGTCGATGGTAACTGCGACCACCGACCAAATGAAGGGCTGTTCGCCCTAAGCGTTAGTGGAGTTAGTGGAAGAAAGCTTCCACTGGCGAAGCCCCAAAAACATCAAAACCTGCGCTATCGGAAGCCAGGAAATGTTTGCCCAGATGTTGGGGTTTAGTGACTGGATTAAAACGGCCAATACCGCCGAAACGGCCAGTCCGATTACAGGGCCACGTACACGCCCAAACAATACGCGAACAAGCGGCTTCGCTTTTGCAAGGGCAAGTTCACCCTTGTTGGTATCAAGCATGACTACCACTACCAAAGACCAAGTTATGGCAAGCCCTGCGAACGGGTTCAGTAGGACTCCCATCGCTAACCAAGTAAATTGAGCACCGATAATCTGAACACTTGCTTGAACGAAGTCTGCCTTTTGAAGGTTCCCAAGGTAGAGAGACAAAACTAAAACCACGCCAACAACATAAAAAACGACAACGTTCCACACGCTTCTATTTTTAAGCACCAGTTACCCCTTTTTCTTTGACTTTTCGAGCTTCGCGCGCTCTTCGGCTTCGATCTTTGAATAGGTGTCGCGCTCTTTCGAGTCAGCCTTGACGATGGCTCGCATGACGATCCAGAAGATGCCGCCGACAAAAAGGGGCGGAACCAGTGAGAGCAGTGCTGCTACGAAGTCGTTCACTACTTGACCAGCGGGAACATGATTGTTTCACGAATTCCGAGGCCGGTGAGGCTCATGAGTAGGCGGTCGATGCCCATGCCCATGCCGCCCGAAGGTGGCATGCCGAACTCGAGTGCCTTCAGGAAGTCTTCGTCGAGCTTCATTGCCTCGGGGTCGCCAGCTGCTGCCAGGGTTACCTGCTCGACAAAGCGCTCGCGCTGAATTACTGGGTCGACGAGCTCCGAGTAGCCGGTTGCTTGCTCGTAACCGCGAATGTAGAGGTCCCACTTTTCGACGACGCCGGCCTTGGTTCGGTGATTACGAACCAGCGGGGACGTGTCCACGGGGAAATCGATGACGAAGGTCGGTGTGAGCAGATCACCCTTGACGAAGTGCTCCCACAGTTCTTCGACATACTTGCCGTGCTGCGGGTGTTCGATGTCGATGTCGACGCTCTTGGCGAGCTTCTTGAGCTCGGCAATCGGTGTCTCTGGCGTGATCTCTTGCCCGCAGGCCTTTGAGATGCTTTCGAACATCGAGATTCTTGGCCATTCGCCGCCGAGGTCGTTGATCGTGCCGTCTTCGAGAACAACCTGGTGGGTGCCGAAGACGTCCATGGCTGCGTTCTGAATCAGCTTTTGGGTGAGGTCGGCGATCGAGTTGTAGTCTCCGTAAGCCTCGTAGGCCTCGAGCATTGCGAACTCTGGGCTATGGGTGCGGTCGGCGCCTTCGTTTCTGAAGTTGCGGTTGATTTCGTAGACCCGGTCGATGCCGCCGACAACAGCGCGCTTGAGGAACAGCTCGGGGGCGATGCGCAGGTAGAGCTCGGTGTCGAACGCGTTCGAGTGCGTCTTGAACGGACGCGCGCTGGCACCACCGTGGATGGTCTGAAGCATCGGGGTTTCGATTTCGAGGAATCGGTCTTCGGTGAAGGTCTTGCGCATGCTGGCCATGACCTGAGCGCGGATCTTGACAACCTCGCGGGCGCGGTCGCGAACGATTAGGTCGAGGTAGCGGTGGCGAACGCGAAACTCTTCGCCGAGTTCGTTATGCAGGTTCGGTAGTGGGCGAATGGTCTTGGCGGCCATCTTCCAGCTGTTCACCAGGATGCTGAGCTCTCCTCGCTTCGACGTGATTACCTCACCGTCGACGAATAGGTGATCGCCTAGGTCGACTAGTTCTTTGAAAAGTTCGAGTTGTTCTTCGCCGACCTTGTCGAGGCTGAGCATGGCCTGGATGCGCTCTCCAGAGCCGGCCTGAAGGGTTGCGAAGCAAAGCTTGCCGGTGTTGCGCTGGAACATTACGCGGCCGGCAATGCCGACTATTTCGCCGGTCGAGACGTCGGCCTCGAGGTCTGGGTGAGCGGCGCGAACTGCGTCGATAGTGTGAGTGATCGGGAGGGCTACCGGGTAGGCGTCGTTCAGTTTGTTGAGACGCTCGCGCTTTTCGAGACGAATAGCGATCTGCTCAGGCAGGTCTTCGTACTCGAGTTCTTCGCTCATCGGTTCGGCTCCGTTAGTTCAATTTCTAGGTTGTCGATCAAGCGGGTGTCGCCGACCTTTGCCGCAACAATGGCCAAGGCCTTGCCGCGAAAGTCATCGTTGACCGGTCTGAAGATTTCTGGGTCAACAACCGCTATGTAGTCAAGTTTAGTCTCGGGGGTCGAGTCAATAAGGGTGCGCGCGGCTTCGATTGTGAGGCTGAGCGGTTGGCGCAGGGTTTTGAGTGCTTTGTAGAGCGCGGTGGCCGAGGTTTTTTGTGATTCGGTGAGGTAGCGGTTGCGGCTACTCATGGCCAGCCCGCTCGGTTCGCGATGGGTTGGCGCGGTTACGATTTCGGTGTCTTTGTAGAGCGCTCCGGCGAGCTTTTTGATCATGAACAGTTGCTGGGCGTCTTTGGCGCCGAAAACGGCGACGTCTGGTTGCACTAGGTCAAAAAGGCGGCCGACAACCGTGAGCACGCCGTCGAAGTGGCCAGGGCGGCTCGCGCCTTCGAAGGTTGAGCCGACCACGCCGGCACGTTGCTCGCGAACGCCCTCGGGTGGGTAGATTTCTTCGACGCTCGGTGCGAACAGGGCGTCCACGTTCTTGGTCTCGAGAAGTTTGGCGTCCTCGTTTAAGGTTCTCGGGTATTTGTCGAAGTCCTCGTTGGCGCCGAACTGCTTCGGGTTCACGAAGACGCTGACCACGACGACGTCGGCCTTTTGCCGAGCGAGGTCGACCAGGGTCAGATGACCTTCGTGGAGAGCGCCCATGGTTGGCACGAACGCGATAGTTCTTCCGGCGGTTTTGGTTTCTTGAACGAATGCTTCGATTTCGGCGGCGGTGTGAATCAGCCTCATAGCGCCTCTGGGTCGAGAGGTTGGTGGCCCTCGGCGAGCGCTTGTTCGACGGCGGTTCTCACCACCGGCGCCAGTAGAGCGCGCGGGTTTTCAACGCCGGCCTCTTCGAGAAGCCCGATTGCCTGGTTGACCACCATCGCCGAGAAGCTCGAGGCCACCGAATAGGCTTCGGCATATTTGGCGCGGGCTTCTTCTTCGACAATCACGGGTTCACCGCCCATTTCGATAACCAATGCCTGGGCAATCGGCAGGGCGATCTTCGGGGCGCTGACCGCGAAGTAGGCGTCTGGCAACTTGATTAGGTCGACGCTGGTGCCGGTGAAGCGCATGGCCGGGTGGATTGCCAGTGGGATTGCGCCCTGGGCTGTGGCTGGCGCTAGAACCGAGTAGCCGTATTCAGGCGAGGTGTGGGCGACAATTTGGCCCGCGTGCCAGAGCCCCGCTTCGGCGAAGCCGTTCACGGTTGGCAACAGCTCGGCGTCGGGTATTGCCAGAATAATCAGGTCTGCGGTTTGCAGGATCTCGGCTACATCCATCAGTGGCACCTCGGGCAGCATCGCCTCGGCACGTTCACGGTTCTCTTGACTTACAGCGGTGATTCCGACAATCGCGTGACCGGCGCCGGCTAGGGCGAGGCCGAGGATTACCCCGACCGGGCCAGCGCCAATGATGCCTACGCTCAGTCGTCCGTTGGCACTCACGCTGGGGTGCCTTCGATGGTGTCGTTCAGGTCGGGTGGAATCCTGAACAGGTGCTCGACCACTACAGCGATTACCGTGGTGACCACCGAGGCGGCGGCTCCCAGGATTGAAAAACCAATCGCGGGAGTGATGGTCGGTAACGTCAGTTGCACCAGCAGAATGCCGATGTGCCAACCCAAGAACAGCGAGCCCGCGATCGAAGTCGCCTTAGCGAGCACAACCACCCTGAACGCGTACAGCGGCGGAACTCGTTTGACGTTTTTGGTGGCCTCTTTAAGCGCCTTGCGGTAGCGGGCCATTGGAATCGCCAAAAACCCGAGAGCGATTCCGACCGAGAACAGCGTGATCGGCAGGTTGATTGGCGAAACTGGGACGGCGAAGCCGCGAGTCACGAAGGCGTGCGCTAAGACAAACGCGAAAACGGCGGCGGCGATCAGGTACGTAGCGAGTGACCAAATCTTGGTTGGCTTCATCACGCCTCCCAAACTTCGCCGACGTATGAGGCTGCCAATTCGACGACTCGGCCACGGCCGGGAATCACGGCATCTGGTTGCATCAGCGACCAAGGGGTCAAGACGAACGATCGCTCGTGAGCTCTTGGGTGGGGAATCGTCAGTGTTGCGGTTCGCTGGTGATGGTCACCGAAGGTGATGATGTCGATGTCCAGTGTTCTAGGGCCCCAGCGCACGTCGCGGGTTCGACCGGCAGCCGCCTCGATGACTCGGGTGACTTCTAGCAGTTGCTCAGGCGTGAGCTCGGTTTCGATTTCGACAACACCGTTTAGGTAACGAGGGGCGGTTTCGTCGATTCCAGATTCGGTAACGGCAAAAGATTCGACCAGGGGCGAGGTTGCGGTGACCGCTATGCCCGAGGTTTTGCCTAGCGCGTCGATGGCTTCGATGATCTGCTCGCGCGGGTCACCGAGGTTGCCGCCGAGCGCAAGAATCGCACGCATTGGTCTAGTTTTCTCGCTTGGCTTTGACCGTCACCGAGACGTCTTCGAAGTCGTAAGGAATCGGCGCGTTCGGCTTGTGAACGGTGACCTTGGCCTTGGTGATCATGCCGCTGAGCGAACCGCCGCCGTAGTTCATGATCAGGTCGAGCAGGCGCTGGGCCAGGGTTTCGAGAAGGTCGACCGGGTTGTTCTTGACGTTTTCGACGATTACCTTGGCGAGGTCGCCGTAGTGAACGGTGTCGCCGAGGTTGTCGGTGAGAGTTGCCTTGGGCGAACCTACCCACACGGTTGCGTCGATGTAAAAGTCTTGGCCGTTTTGGCGCTCGAAATCAAAAACTCCGTGGTGCGCGAAAACCCTCAACCCCTTGATCGAGATCTTCTGGGCCATGATCACGCCTCTTTCGCTTGGTGTAGCGCCGAGACAATGCTAATCGCGTCTTCGGTGGCAACCACGTTGTGAACCCGAACGCCCCAGAGTTTGCGCTGCATGAGCAGAGCCGTGAGCACCGCGGTGGCGAGGTCGCGCCTGCCGTTGTCGGCTTCGGACGGCGCTTCTGGAGCTATCGCGCCGGCGATGAAACGCTTTCGGCTCGCGCCGACCAAGATCGGCAGACCGAGGCTTTCGAGTTCGTCTAGGCGGGCGACAAGCTCCCAGTTCTGCTTCAGGTCTTTGGCAAAGCCGAGACCCGGGTCAATCACGATCTTGTCGCGATGAATGCCAGCCGAAATCGCTTTGTCGACCTGAAGTTGCAACTCGGCCGAGACGTCTTTGGCGATGTCCTCGTATTCGTGCTGGCTGGCGGCCCCTCTGTCGTGCCCGCGCCAGTGAGAAATCACGATGGTCGCTCCGCTTTCGGCGGCAACCCTGAAAATTTCGCTGTCGGCCAGCCCACCCGAGACGTCGTTGATGATGTCGGCGCCGGCCTCGACCGCCGCCCTCGCGGTTAGCGCGTTCATGGTGTCGATGCTGACCAGGACGTCGAGTTCGGCCTTTATGGCTCGAATAATCGGTACGACCCTGGCGATTTCTTCTTGAATCGGAACTCGCTCGGCGCCGGGCCTGGTCGATTCGCCGCCCACGTCAATAATGTCTGCCCCGCCGATGGCAAGGACGCGAGCGTGATCGAGTGCTGTCTCTAGGGTGTCGTGTTGGCCACCGTCGCTAAAAGAGTCTGGGGTGACATTGAGCACACCCATGATTAGTGGCCGGTGGAAGCTCATTTCGAGATCAGACCCATTACTTCGGCTCTGGCCACCGGGGTCGAGTAGACGCCTCGGGCGGCCATGGTTACCGTGTTTGCTTCGGGTTGCCTTGCTCCGCGCGAGACCACGCAGTGGTGTCTGGCTTCGATTACCACTACGACGCCTTTGGCGTCGAGACCGGTTTCGATTGCGTCGGCGATCTGGGCGGTCAGGTTTTCTTGAAGTTGCGGCCTAGCGCCAATGATCTCGACCACCTTCGGCAGGCGGCCGAGGCCAACTACTCGCTCCCCTGGCAGGTAGGCGATGTGAGCAACGCCGGTGAAAGGGAGCAGGTGGTGCTCGCAGATCGAAACGAAGTCGATGTCTTTGAGAATCACGACTTCGTTGTGTTCGGCAGGCATGGTTTCTTGAAGAACCGTTAGCGGGTCTTGACCAATGCCTTTGAAGAACTCGGAGTAGGCCTCGGCAACTTTTTGCGGGGTTGCCTTTAGCTCGGCGCGGTTAGGGTCTTCGCCGATGGCGTTGATTATTTCAACGACAGCGGCTTCGACCCTCGCGCGATCAAACAAACTACTTGGTCTTTTTCTTAGGAACCGCGATCGGGCCAGCCTTGACGGGGCGGGTCTTCTTGCTGAGCCACTGGGTGCGCTTCGGCAACTTCTTCACCGTCTTGAAGATCTTCGCGATCTCTTCGTGGTTCAGGGTCTCCTTTTCGAGGAGCTCCTTGGCGAGGGTGTCGAGCACCTTGCGGTTTAGGTTCAGAGCCTTGTATGCCTCGTCCTGAGCGCTGTCGAGAATCGCACGAATCTCGGCGTCGATCACCTGAGCGGTCGATTCGCTGTATTCGGAGCGGTGGCCCATGTCGCGGCCGATGAACACCTCTGCACCGTTAGCAAACGAAACCGAACCGAGGTTCGACGAGAAACCGTATTGAGTGACCATCTGGCGGGCGATGGTAGTCGCCTTCTCGAAGTCGTTCGAGGCACCGGTGGTTGGGTCGTGGAACACGATCTCTTCGGCAACGCGGCCACCCATCGCCCAGGCGATTTGGTCCAGAAGCTGGTTGCGACTGATCGAGTAGCGGTCTTCGAGCGGCATCACCATGGTGTAACCGAGTGCGCGACCGCGAGGAAGAATCGTGATCTTGGTGACCGGGTCGCTGTAGTTGAGCGATGCGGCAACAAGCGCGTGACCGGCCTCGTGGTAAGCGGTGTTCAGGCGCTCCTGGTCTTGCATCAGACGCGACTTCTTCTGCGGCCCACCGATTACGCGGTCGATTGCCTCATCGATTGTTTCGGCGTTGATCTCTTTTTGGTCTTGGCGAGCGGTTAGCAGAGCTGCCTCGTTCAAGACGTTGGCTAGGTCGGCGCCGGTGAAACCAGGTGTGCGACGAGCAACAACGGCAAGGTCAACGTCTTTGCCCATCGGCTTGCCCTTGGCGTGCACGGTGAGAATCTGCTCGCGACCCTTGAGGTCTGGAGCGCTAACGCCGATTTGTCGGTCGAAGCGGCCAGGGCGAAGCAAGGCTGGGTCGAGCACGTCTGGGCGGTTGGTGGCCGCAATCAGAATCACGTTGGTGCGGGTGTCGAAGCCGTCCATCTCAACCAAGAGCTGGTTCAGGGTCTGCTCGCGTTCATCGTTGCCGCCACCGATACCGGTGCCGCGCTGGCGACCCACGGCGTCGATCTCGTCAACGAAGATGATTGCGGGAGCGCTGGCCTTGGCCTGGTTGAACAGGTCGCGAACACGCGAGGCGCCAACACCGACAAACATTTCGACGAAGTCTGAACCCGAGATGCTAAAGAACGGAACACCGGCTTCACCGGCCACGGCCTTGGCGACCAGGGTTTTACCGGTTCCCGGAGGGCCGTAAAGCAAGACACCGCGAGGAATCTTGGCGCCAACGGCGAGAAACTTTTCTGGGCTCTTCAGGAAGTCTTTGATCTCTTCGAGCTCTTCGATTGCTTCGTCTACGCCAGCGACGTCGGCGAAGGTAACCGTGCTGGTCTCTTTGTTAACGAGCTTGGCTCGTGACTTACCGAAGTTCATCACGCCACCGCCGCCTGAGCTGGCGCGGCTGGTCAAGAACCAGAAGATGAAACCGATGAAGATAAATGGGGCGATGCTGCCGAGTAGCGAGACGTACCAGGGTGAACTCGGATTGGCGTCGTCGAAGCCCTTGGTGAGTTTGGCCTGCGCGATTGCGTCGGTTACAGCCACGCCGCGAGAGAGCGAGAAGAAAAACTGCACGTCTTTGGTCTTGTATTTTTCGTCGGCCGAAACCAGTTTTAGGTCGACTCGTTGGTCGCCGTCGTAATCCACTGCCGAGGCAACCTTGCCTGACTGAAGCAGGCTCAGGCCGTAGGAGGTGTCTACCTTTTGGTAGCTAGGAGCGCCGGTTAGCGAGAAGCCAATGAACATTGCGACCAGGGCCGCCAAGATCCAGACAGCTGGACCGCGAAGTATGCGTTTTAGATTCATATTGCTTTAAGACTACCCGCCCGTAGTGACACTAAAAAGGTTTGTTCGCCCTAGGAGTAGACGGCTGGCGAGAGGATCGCGACCCCGCGAAGCGTGCGATAGCGCTCGGCATAGTCCAACCCGTAACCGACCACGAATTCGTTTGGGATATCGAAGCCAACCTGAGCCACCTCAACATAGACCTTTGCCGCGTCTGGCTTGCGAAGCAAGGCGACGATTTCTACCGAGGCAGCGCCGCGAGCCTTGAGGTTTGCGATTAGCCAAGACAGCGTGAGGCCAGAATCGATGATGTCTTCGACGATCAGAATGTGACGACCGAGGATGTCGGCGTCCAAGTCTTTAAGGATTCGAACCACGCCAGACGACTGGGTGCCCGAGCCGTATGACGAAACAGCCATCCAGTCCATTTGCACAGGAATCTGGATTGCGCGCGAAAGGTCGGCCATGAACATCACGGCACCCTTGAGCACGCCAACCAAGAGCAGGTCTTGGCCAGCATATTTGGTGTCGATTTCGGCGGCCAATTCGGCGACGCGCTGATCAATTTGTTCGGCGGTGACTAGCACCTCGGTGATTTCACCGGCAACCTTGTCGAGGTCCACTTAGCAGGCTCCTGGCTTGAGAGTTTTGGTGGTTTTTAGTTCGAGCGCTTCGCCCTTGCGTACTACTCTAACCCCTGGCAGAGTCAGCTCTTTCTGCCCGTGCCAATCATCGATTAGCTCGTTGACGGCGAGGACGTGGACGCGCTGAGGTCGCGAACCGAACACCTCGAGAGCGTGCTTAATTACCCTAAAGCGCAGTGCGTTTGGGAGAGCCGCGAGTGAGGCCACCGGGAGAGTCATTGAGGTAGAACCCAGCGTCGCCATCGAGTGGTACTCGGCGAGCGCCAACTCTTCTAGGTAGTCGGCGTCTTCGCGCAGCTGCTCGGCAGTCCGGTTCAGAGCCTCGGCTACCCCCGGCCCGAGTTCTGCTTCTAAAACGGGCAAGACGTTTTCTCGAACTCGAACCCTGGTGAATTTTTCGCTCATGTTGTGCGGGTCGTGCCACGGGTCGAGGTCGACGCTAGCTTCGAGGGTGATAGATCTGGTTAGCCCTAGCAAGGGTCGAAGATACCGACCGTTCGACTTCGCCATGCCGCTTAGGCTGCGCGCGCCCGAACCCTGAGTTAGCCCGAGCAGCACCGTTTCGGCCTGATCGTTCAGGGTGTGGCCGAGTAGAACGTATTTGGCACCGAGTTCGTTGGCAACATCGTCAAGCGCCTGATACCTGGCCTCTCGGGCAGCCGCCTCACTCGTGCCCTGCACGGTCACCTGCCGCACGATCACGGTTTCGAAACCGATTGCGGCAAGCTTCTCGGCGGTGGTTTGGGCCACCTCAGAAGAAACTGCTTGAAGCTGGTGATCGACAATCACAGCCCCGATCTTGAGTTCTAAGCGCGGACCTTCAAAGGCCAAGCCAGCGGCGAGCGCCAGCGAGTCTGGCCCGCCAGAGACGGCAACCAGGACCAAGTCGTTTTTTGAGGCCTCGGCGAGCGCATCGCGCACGGCTGAGCGAACCTGCGCAACTGCCGGCGTGAGTCTAGGTCGCATCGAAATCCTTGGGTAATCTTGTTACGAGTAAGCCTATTGAGGAGAAACAGTGTCGCACGACGTCGTTATCGAGATTCCCCGCGGAAGCCGCAACAAGTATGAAGTTGACCACGAGACCGGTCGGGTTCACCTAGACCGCGTTCTGTTCACCCCATTCGTCTACCCGGTCGACTACGGCTACTTCGACAACACCCTGGGTGGCGATGGCGACCCGCTGGACGCACTTGTCCTCCTAGAATTCCCCGTCTACCCTGGCGTCGTTGTGAATGTTCGCGCGGTTGGCGTCCTCGAAATGGAAGACGACGGTGGCATCGACGAGAAGCTCATCTGCGTTCTGACCAAAGACCCGCGCTGGGCTCACATTCAGGACATCGACGACGTGCCGGCACAGACCAAAAACGAGATCCAGCACTTCTTCGAGCACTACAAAGACCTAGAGCCTGGCAAGTGGGTCAAGGTCGGCGACTG
>CAIJJH010000073.1 GCA_903820955.1 uncultured Micrococcales bacterium | reverse complement strand
TATTTCAAAGACGGACGCGCCAAGGTAGAGATCGCGCTCGGTCGAGGTAAAAAGGATTACGACAAGCGCCAATCGCTCAAAGAGGCTCAAGACAAGCGTGAGGTTGCCAGAGCCGTCGCCACCAAGGGCAAAGAGTGGTAGCTCGGCCTCACAGAAAACTCACGGAATAAATGTCACTATCTCGAGTTATCCTGTATTCGAACCAGCAATGGTTTTTGGTAACTAAATAATGGGGATGATCGGTTTCGACAGTGCTTTTGTGACTGGATGAAGCGGGTCGTGAATGTAGCGTCAACACGTAAATGTCCGCTGCAAAATATAGGTGCTAAAGCTAATCGCACCGACTTCGCCCTAGCTGCCTAAGCGCAACTAGCCTGAAGTCCGTCATGCCGTATTTGATTTCGTTACGGTTCTTGGCGTCATTTAGAAATCTTGCTGAGTAGTTACGCCTTAGGGCTATTCGGGACTTGAACTATGGCTGGGTTTGTTAGTCGACTTGCTTCAGGGTATGACTAGGACCGAGTAAAGCGATACTGAAGCTACACCCGTAGAAGAGCCAAGAACTTTGTTCTGGACGGGGGTTCAATTCCCCCCATCTCCACCATCCCATTAGAAGAAAAGCCTCCGAGAAATCGGAGGTTTTTCTTTTTCTTTGACGTAGTCTTCAAACTGGAAATGATGATTGGGGCTTTCTTGAAACTTTTTGAATTACTGAAGAAGCACAAATTGACCATTTTGGTCGGCATCCTGGCCCTTGTTGTAGGGCTTTCAGCTGGTGCTGGCGCGGTGTCTTTAAACACTAAAGTCATGTCAACCGCCAAGCCGACACCTACTGTCACTGAAACACCCCGACCACACCCACACCCGACTCCGGCCCTGACTGGCGACCCCAGCAAAATGGACATTTCAGCGAGTGTGGCCGAAAGTTACCCAGACCCCCCGATGTCGTCTGAGAACCCAACTTTGCCAGCGGGGAGCCTCAACCCGGTTTCTGATCCTGCTTTCCCTGCTGCTACCAACCAGCTTGAACTGAACTTTTTCAAACGAGCGAAAGCCAGCTGCGACTCGCTAAAGGCCAAAGGCGCCAAGTTTTACAGTTGGGACGGCAGCTATTGGTTGATCGCAAGCCTTGCTAATGGGCAATTATCGGGCAATTCGTTTGACTCCACAGGTGCGTTCAAAAATCATTCGAATTTTGACGATGCAGGTCCAGCCATTTGCGATCCGAGTTCCGTCAATGAGCAGCGATTGTCGGGTTACACTCTGTATTCAAGTCATTACTGGCTCGAGTCGATTGACGGGGTCGAGTACCTTTGGCATTCACACCATGGCGGTCCAGATGTCTCAACGGTTACTGTCTACTTCACGAACGGACTAATCAGCTCAACGTTTGAACTTGGAGACGACACCGCATGGATTCGTTACGGTCTTAGCCCAGCAGAGAAAAAATCGGCTCTAAAAAATTACTAACACCCAGGAAAGCGGAATCAAATGATCATCGTCACCACCAACGACCTACCCGGCTACAAAGTTGTCAAAGTTCACGGCGAGGTGAGCGGCATGACCGTTCGAACTCGTAACGCTCTGGCCCAGGTCGGTGCGCAGTTCAAGGCCATCGGTGGCGGCGAATTAGTCGGTTTGACTCGACAGCTGGCAGAGACCCGCGAAGAGGCTGTGGCTCGAATGACTCAGGCTGCTTTTGCTGCCGGTTGTAATGCGATTCTCGCGATGCGCTTTGACTCGAATGAGTTGGGTGGCACCTACCAAGAGGTCATTGCCTACGGCACTGCCGTGGTTGTCGAGCCGGTCAACTGATCAGAATTGGCTAGGTCTGTCGTGAGCAAGTTCGGTGCGTCTGTAGTAGCGGTAGTGATTTCGCTGTCTTTGGCGGGTTGCACGCTCGGACCGAAGTCCTATGCCAAAGTTTCGGACTTGAAGTCCGCCTACGTTAGCGCTGGTGGCGCTTGTCCGGACAGCACTGTTTTAGACACCTCGAGCATTTCGTCGGCTAGCCCGATTCTGAAAGGAATGTCTGGAATTTCTTGCACGAAAGACATCGGTATGTTTGTGTTCCCGAGCCAGAAGGCCAGGGATTACATGATTGACCTGATTGATGGAGCTGCCACCGCTTCGAAGACCGGCATTCACATGGTTATTGGCCCCAACTGGCTGGTTGGTGGCAGCGGGTTGGACAACACAAAGTTTGCTACCGCCTTAGGGGGCACGGCGCGTTACTAGACCTAGCATTGAGGTAAATCGCTAGAGGATCAGATTGTCACCAAAAACCGAACTGACCGTGGCCCGTTGGCTTGGAGTTTGGCTTACCAATATTCCTGAGGCCGAGTTGGGCTATGGGCACAAGCGTCGCTTGACGAAGTTTGTAAAGACTGGGCTCGGTGAATTCGGCAAAAGTGGCGTTGCATCTGTTGGAGCTGCGAAGGCATATCGATTCACCCAGACGTTGCCTAGATCTGAGCGCGCACTGGCTTACGCTTTTATCAATTCGGGGTTAAAGGCAGCTAAGCACGCTGGGTTTAGCCAAAAATATCCGGGGTTTCCGGCAAAGCGCGTAATCGGAAAGTTCGTCTGGCTGTCGGCTAGGGGCGTCCTGGTTGCTGGTTTGGTAGCCGCGGTGGTGACAACCGGGTTTGCAATGGATCGGGTGATTCGACTCAAAGAAGACACCCTGACTGCATACGCGACAGTTATGCGTCAGTCTGGTTTTGGTGTCGTCGTGGCAGCCGCTGAGGATTTCTATTACAACTACCTGAGTACTCCCAAAGTGGGCGGTCGCGCCACTGATAGCTCGGATTTCGGCGCGAGGAAGCCTTCGGGGGAGCCGACAACGGCGGCAAGCCCTTCTAAGGTTGCGTTTGTGGAGCAGTGGGGTGTTGCGGGGGTTCCGAGCCTTGAACCGCTGCGTTTGATTCCTCCGGTCGTCGCCGAGGCAAATGAGGGCTTCTGGAAAGACACCAAAATCGTGGTGAACGGCTCAACCGCAATTCGAATCGCCAGGATTCGCCCAGACACCGAACACACCTCGTACTACGCGACCATTGCTTGGTTCGATTCGAAACTTCTGGCCTTCGCTCAGGTTCCAGGCACCGATGTGCCCGAGGGAAACTTTGATAGAGGCGACGGTTTGGTGCCTAAAGACCTGCGCCCGTTCTACGTGGCAGGGCTAAACGATGCGTTTTTGATGCGCGACAGTCAGGGCGGTTACGTTTACCAGGGGAAAATTGTCAGAAACCTCGTCTACGGCAAGGCCACTTTGGTTACCTATAGCGACGGCTCTTTGGACGTTTTAAAGTGGGGTCGAGACAAACCGATCAAGCCGATTCAGGCGGCTCGCCAAAACCTAACCCTCATGGTTGACGGTTCGGTGTCTCAGGTGCAAGACGAAAGCCAGGCCAAGTGGGGTTGGGTTTGGGAGGGCGTAGGCTCCGGCAAGAACCTCGTTTGGCGCAGTGCAATCGGCATTAGGGCAGACGGAACGATCGTCTACTGCATTGGACCCGTGCTCAGCGCCAGGTCTCTCGCTGACATGATGGTTCGGGCCGGAGCGGTTAGAGCTATGCCACTGGACATGAACTCCGCCTATGCCAATGGCTTCCTTTACGGTCCATACGCGCCGGGTAAACGAATCGACCCGAACATTTTTAGAGAACCAGACCGGTTTTGGGCGCCTAGTGAGCGCGATTTTGTTGCGGTTTACGCGAAATCGCCCTAAATCTTGACTCGGTCAAAGACGAAGGCCGGCATCGATCGCATGATGAAGGCGATCAACGACCAGAACTTGGGTGCAAAGACCTTTCGCTTGCCATTAGCTAGACCTCTCACAATGATTTTCGCTACCGTTTCTGGTTTTGCGGTAATGGCTGCCATCTGGGTCCCCGGAGAAATCATCGGGGTGGCAACCGGGCCTGGCTTGATAATCATGAAACGGATCTTCTTTGAGTTGAAACGATTGTTGAGACCCTCGACAAATTTTTCGAGGAACGCCTTGCTTGCACCGTAGATGTAGAGGTCACCCCGACCTCGTTCACCGGCAACCGAGCCGATGATGCCGCAACGGCCAAAGCCTTGCGCTTCGAAGCCGGTGGCGATGCACTCGGCAAACATCGCGGGCGAAGCCGCGTTGATGGCTACCGAGTCGAAGATTACCGAGGTTTCTTTGGCGTCTTTTTGGCGAGTCAGGACCCCCTGAGCGATCAAAGCGGTGTCAACCTGTTGCTTGAAGACGCGAGCCATGGTGGCTTTGACTTCTTTTGGTGAGGTGAAGTCCATGATGATTTGCTCGGTCTTGGCCCCGGTTCGCACCTCGAGGTCTGCGGCCACGCCGGCGAGCTTCTTGGCATCTTTGGCGATAAGCACGAACTCGACGTCTTTGTTGCCCCAGAGTCTTGCGGTGTGCTCGGCGATCATGGACGTTGCTCCAATAATCAAAATGCGGGTCATGGTTTCCTCTCGATTACTCGCTCAAAGAAGAGCGAGGTGATTCCTTGGTCTTTCTGCTTCAAGAACCTACCCAGCTTTGGGTATCCGGTCCTGAAAGTTTCGGGTTTCATGGTGGCGTCCTTTGCAGGGTTGAGCCTTCCGCCGTGTTTCACCACTATGTCTTCTAGTTTGGCAAGTAACTTCAGGGTTTTGGCGCCCTGGTTTGGAAAGTCGAGTGCAAGTGTTACGCCCTTCATGCCAAAGCTAAGCAGGCCGGGCAGCTCGCGTTCGCCAGTGGTTTTGAGAACAGCCAGCAGCGAACCAGCCTTGGCTTTGCGAATAGCGGCGAGGAGCTCTTGAAGGGCCGGTTGAGCGTTCGCACCGGGCAATACGCACTGGTGTTGAAAAAATCCTTTTGGCCCGTAGGCACGGTTCCAGTGACGGATTCCGTCGAGTGGGTAAAAGAACGGCTCATACGAAATCGTCTTTTTGCCCTTGGTGGCGACTCCGAGCAGGAAATAGGCGTTGTTGAGCAATCTGAGAGTCGCGCGGTTGATCAGGCTAAATGGTGGGGTGAACGGAAAAGTCATTGCCCTGCTAGGTTTTAGGTCCTTTGACTCGGGGCTGTGATTTCCTCGGGTGAAGATGCCTTGACCGCTCTTCGAAACGCAGTCGAACCAGGCCACGCTGTATTCAAAGGATTCGCTCTCGCGGCTGAGACTGAAGAATTCGTCGATGTTTTTGAATGGAATCGTCTCGGCATCAATCCAGGGCCCAGGCACCTTTTTTAGTCGGATGCTTGCCTGCGTGATGAGACCGGTTAGCCCAAGGCCGCCGATGGTGGCTTCAAATAGCTCCCGGTTTTCGTTCTTTGAGCAGACTCTTTCGG
>CAIJJH010000072.1 GCA_903820955.1 uncultured Micrococcales bacterium | reverse complement strand
TTGGCTCAAAAGCGTTCAGTTGAAGCTGGCCACCCTCGGCAGCCATAGTCACGGTCATGTCATAACCAATTACCGCGAAGGCAATCTGGTTGACCACCTCGGGAATCACGGGGTTCACCTTGCCGGGCATGATCGACGAGCCAGCCTGAACCGGGGGCAGGTTGATTTCGCCAAAACCTGCCCGTGGTCCAGATGAAAGCAAGCGAAGGTCGTTCGAGGTCTTCGACAGTTTCACAGCGACGCGTTTGAGCACACCGCTCACCATGACGAACACACCGGCGTCCTGGGTTGCCTCGACCATGTCTTCGGCGACGACAAAAGGGATTCCGGTTAGCGTGGAAAGACGTTCACAGGCAAACTTCGAATAGCCCGCCGGCGCGTTCAGCTGAGTGCCGATCGCTGTGCCACCGAGGTTGATTTCGCAAAGCAGCGGCAGAACCTCTCGAAGGCGTTGTTCGTCCTCCATGGTCATGCGGGCGAAGGTCGCAAACTCCTGACCTAACGTCATCGGCACGGCGTCTTGCAGCTGTGTGCGTCCCATTTTGATGACGTTGTTGAACTCGGTCGACTTGCGGCTGAAAGAACCGCGCAGGTGTTCCATGCTCTCGATCAGGTTGCGAAGCTCGAGAATCAGCGCGACCTTTAGTGCAGTCGGGTAAACGTCGTTCGTCGACTGCGACATGTTGACGTGGTTTAGCGGGTGAATGAAGTCGTAGTCACCCTTGGCATGACCCGCGAGTTCGAGAGCGCGGTTGGCGATCACCTCGTTGGCGTTCATGTTGGTAGAGGTTCCGGCACCGCCCTGAATGGCGTCGACTACGAACTGGTTGTCGAATTTGCCTGAAGCAACCTCGATGCAGGCGGCCACTATGGCGTCCTTGATGGTCGTGTCTAACTCGCCCACCGCGTGGTTGGCTTCGGCCGTTGCCTGCTTGACGAGCGCGAGCGCCCGAATCAGGCTTCGATAGTGCCCGATTGGCACACCGGAGATTGGAAAGTTTTGCACCGCCCTAGCGGTGTGGACGCCCCAGTAGGCGTCTGCGGGTACCTCGAAATTGCCGAGGAGATCATGTTCTAGCCTCATTGCTGACATGCCTTCAGTCTTACACGAAATCCGTTTGTAGCCAAACGATTAGTTGGTGAGTCGCGCCCCGCAGGCATAGGCCTTCACGACCAGGCTGTCCAACTTGGTTCGAGTGCCGCCGCCGACTCCCCCGCCTCTGGCGAAGAAGGCGAACACCAGCCGGTGGCCGTCCGAAGCCGTGACGTAACCAGCCAGCGAATAAAGCCCCGGAATGTAGCCGGTCTTGGCCTGAACCACTCCTGCGGGCAACTTGTTCGCACCCTTGAACCGCGTGCTCAGGGTTCCCGCGCTCGTGCTGTTGGCCAGGTAACTAGAAAAGTCGCCGACCGAATCCGAATAACGATCGATCGCAGCAAGGGCATCAGAAATCACCTGTGGGGTAACCCGGTCGGCCTGCGCCAGACCGGCGGCGTCCTTCATGACCAACCCTTTGCTACTGACACCCAGCTGAGCAAGGGTCACCTTCACCATCGGTTCGATCGACTTGTAATTCGTGCCGAGGTCTTGCCACTTTGAAACCTGACGGGCAATGTATTCGACCTCGGTGTTGTCGCTGTACTTCATAGCGTGATCTACCCAGGTCTCAACCGTCGACGAGGTCACCGCGGCAATCTGAGTCAACTCAAGTGGCGCTTTTGGCATTGCTTCGATCGAAGCGGTGGTTGCCTGCGAGCCGAGAGCGACCTTGAATACCTGAGCCGCCTGGGCTACCGGGTCGGTAACCCGCACGCCGCTGTAATGCTTATCGGTCAGATCTGGGTTCACCCGAGCCCCATCTACAGCCAAACCGACGATTGGTGACACATAACCGTTGGTGCGATCGCTCGCCTTCCAGAACGGGTTGTAGGCCACCCCCTGAAAGTAGGAATCGTCCACGATGATGTGTTTGATGACAGTGCCCGAAGGCAAAGCTCGAAGCGCCGCCGCTGCCAGCCTGGGTAACCGAGCAGGTTTCGAATAGGTCGTGTAGTGCGGTGGCAGAAGGCGCGAAAGGGTAGGGTCGCCGGCACCTTGCAAGACGACGGTGTCGGGTGCACCAGCTACCGAATAAACCTTGGTTTGAACGGTGAACTTCGGTGGCAGTTGCATCAGCGCCGAGATGCCCGTCAAAACCTTCAAAACTGACGCGGACGGCGTCTGCTCGGTCGCACGAATACCCACCAGTTGCCTACCCGTGTCGAGATCTAGCACCCGCCCATAGAACTTGCCAAGTTTGCCGGCGCTTGTAAAAGGCGTGAAATTGCAACTCGTTTTCGCTCCGACTGGCTGCGCGAAAGTGATCAACGCGACTGCGCTGATTGCTAACACTGCGAGCTTTCGGAACATCATTCAAGGCTACCGAAACCAAAGAGCGCCGAGCCCGAAGGCCCGACGCTCTCTGTTGTGAATTTGCTTAGGAAAGAATATCTTCCAAAAGTGCTGACTTCTCGTTCTTGTTGTTCACCAACGAGACGACCAGACCCACTGCTGCCGCGATGAAAGGCAGAAGCACTAAGAACCAACCGAAACCAGTTAGCTGCCAAGCGCCCTCTGGCGTGGTTGGGTCGACATTTGCCGGAGCCAAACTTCCCAGTAGGTTGAATCGGCTCATGAGCATGTAGGTGCCGACGGCAAGTGCAACTGCGGCCACGACTGGTGCAATCGTCGACTTCCAGATGCTGACAGCCTTGTCTTTGCCTAGGTAGACAACGACCGCAACGCTCACGAGGATTTCGACGAACATGATCGCTACAGCGGTCACGGCCGACATCCAAGTGAACAGGTTGGCGATACCGTCTAGCTTGGCAACCGCAAAAATAACGATTACGACTATGGCAAAAATCGAAGTCAGAATGACACCATTGACCGGAGCACCTGCCTTGTTGGTCTTCGAAAGCGACTTAGGAAGAACGCCACCGCGACCGAGTGCGAAGAAGTAGCGCGAGATTGCGTTCTGGAATGCCAGGATTCCGGCGAAGCAGCTAGAGATCACCAACCAGCCCATGATTGTGGACATCCAGGTTCCACCTAGATTGTCATCGGCGATACCGAAGATTACCCCTGCTGGGTTTCCTAGAACGGTCGTGCCAACGGTACTGGCTTTTACAACATAGCCCGCTACTCCATCGTTGTTTCCGCCCATAGCGGTTGCCATCGCAAACGCGGTGAATGCGAAGAGCACTGTGATGATGCTGACTGCCCAATAGGTGGCCCTTGGAACAACGCGCTTCGGGTCTTTCGACTCTTCGCCGTAGATGGCAGTTGCTTCGAAGCCGATGAACGAGGCAAAGGCGAAAGCGATGGCGATACCTGCTCCACCACCGAAGCCTCCAGCAAAGATCGCCGTCGGGCTAAAGGAGTTGGCCAGGTTCATGTTGGCACCGTGGTTCATTAGCACGGCGCTCGAAGTTATGACCAAGGTCAAAAGTTCGGCAATCATCAGAACACCGAGGACCTTAGCGCCAACGTCGACGCTTAGAAGAGATAAAGCGGTAACTAGAACCCAAGCGATTATGGCCCAGGCATACCACGGAAGATTTATTCCGAGGCTAGCGTTCATTTGTCCGGAGAGTACTCCGCCGATGAATCCATAGATGGCAAGCTGAATGGTTATGTAACCAACGAGAGACGCGAACGCTGAGGCGACGCCGGCATGCTTGCCGAGGCCTTTACCCACGTAGGCAAAGAACGCTCCCGTGTTGGTGACCTTCGAGCTCATGGCTGCGTAGCCGACCGAGAACACGAGTAGGACCAAACCGACAGCTAGGTAGGTGCCGGGGGTGCCGGCCTGGTTTCCGAGCAACATTGCTACTGGAACGGCACCGGTCATACCGAGAAGTGGCGCAGCGGCTGCAACCACGAAAAACACAATGCCTACGACACCTAGGCGCCCCTTGCGAAGGCCGGTGTCTGTTGAGCTATTTGACATAAGGGATATCTCCTCATCGAGTGTGAAATCGTTCGGATATGAACGATTCTTACTAAGCGTGGCGTTATTGGCGAGCGCGGTCAAGTTCATACAGGGGTTTTTGAAATGCTTCTCCGAATCGTTATAAAGTGATTCGAAGCCTATTTGTTCGGAAGCGAATGATTCGTTACCCTAATTCAATGAGCGAACTCAACGGATTCCTAGCCCCTAAGACCCCGAGCGGTAAAAGCGCGATCGTGCCAAACATGCCTTGGTATTACTCGGGCACCCTGCTGACGGTCGAGTACCTAACCGACCCGGCAAACGTTCGGGCGATTTTGCCAGCCGAGCTAGAACTAGCCGACGAAGAGCCAGGCGCGGTAGCGATCATCTGGGCCGACTGGCAATCCTGCTCCGAAGGCGGAGCCGAACTGCTCGACCCTGTGCGCTCGCAGTACCTCGAGACCTTCGTGGTTGTTCGCTGCATGTACGAGGGCGTTACCTACAGCCGCTGTATCGCGATTTGGGTTACCAAGGACTTCGCGATCGCTCGCGGCTGGTTTCAGGGCTACCCGAAGAAGCTGGGCTCGATGCACGTCACTCGTGTCTTCAACCACGGCAAAGCGACTCCGAAGCTTGAAAACGGCGCAAAGCTTGGCGCATCGCTTTCGGCATACGACCACAGACTCGCCTCGGCAATTGTGACTCTTCGCGAGCCTTCGGAGAGCAACGGTTTCGTCAACGGCCACAAGATGCTGCACAGCCGTTGGGTTCCTTCGATTGTGCCTGGTGCCGGCAACTCGCTAGACCAACTTGTGTCTCTCGGCGGCGTCGACGCTGACCTCGGGGCAACCTGGGTAGGAGACGCCGAACTTACTCTCGGCGATTCACAGTGGGACGAGCTGAACTCGATTCTGCCCGTCAAGAATGTGCTAGCCGGTTACTACCGTGAACTTGGCGTGACCTTCAACGGTGGCAACCTAGTTGCCGACCGCTCAAACCCTTCGGTTTAGTAAGCCTCGAAGTATTCGTCGATTTCCCACTGCGTGACATCGCGAGTGTGATTTGGCACGGCCGCTTCGTAGCGAGCGATTTCGTCGCGCTTCATAACCAAGAACACGTTGATCAGTTCTTGACTCATCTGGTGACGCAGTTCGTCGTTCGCTTCAAGCGCGTCTAGGGCAGCCGTGAACGTCATCGGCAACACCGCAGCGACTTCGTTGTCGTAGGCCATGCCTTCGGCGTTTGGCGGGCAGTCCAGGTTTCGCTTGATGCCGTCAAGCGCCGCTGCCAGGATGCCGGCAATGACCAGGTAAGGGTTTGCCGCGCCATCGCCAACGCGAACCTCTAGGCGGGTGCCCTGCCCGCGCTCTGGTGGGATTCGAACCATAGTTGAACGGTTGTCGTAACCCCAGTTGGCACGGTAAGGAGCGAGGGTGTCTGGGCCAAGGCGCTTAAAGGCGTTGACGGTTGGGTTGGTGAAGGCGGTTAGCGCCATCGCGTTATGAGTTAGGCCGGCAATCATCTTGCGAGCGATTTCACTCAGCTCTTCGCCATCAAACATTTGGTTTTTGCCGGCAAGGTCGGTGACCGAGAAGTGCAGGTGGAAGCCCGAACCGCCCTCGTCGCTCCAGGGCTTACCCAAGAAGGTTGCGTGCTGGCCGCGGCGGGTGATTACATCCTTGATCGCGGTCTTGAACAGGAACGTGCGATCGGCGGCGTCCAAGGCCTCCGAGTGGTAGAGGTTGATCTCGTATTGCGAAGGGCTGAACTCGGCATTGCCGGCGAAGACACCGATGTCCATCTGGTCGAGCATGCGCATTAGGTGGAGGAAGTTGCCGTGCGGGTCGACGGCTGCTCCGGTGGTGTAAACAAAGCCGGTCTTTTCGTGAGCGCGCTTGTAGCCGCCAGCTTCGGTGCGATCGGCGATGTAGAACTCAAGCTCGGGGCCAACCACTGGCGATAGACCTAGTTTGTTGTATTCGGCGATTACCTTCTTGAGCACCGTGCGAGGCGACATCAGGTTGTCGCTCTGGTCTGGGTTGAAGGCGTCGGCGATTACATAGGCCACCCCCGACTCCCAAGGCAAGTGTTTGATTGTTTCTGGGTCAAGTTTTGAAACTAGGTCTTGAAGTCCGTCGGTGGCGATGTTGTTTGCATCCATGACGCCGCCGCGAGTCGTGGTTACCCAAACACCCTGGCAGAAAGCAGGCCCGTTGTGGGCGGCCTTGTCTAGCATGCTGACTAGAAGGTCTTTCGAGCGGGCGATTCCGAGCACATCAGAGTAGATCAGGCGCAGAACATCGATTCCGTCGGCCTTGAGTTTTTCGCGTAGAGCAACGAGGTCAGTGCCCATTGCAACTCCTTTGTTATATCGTTAGGGTTCAAACGAATAATAACCCTAGGTAATGTTACAAGTGCGCCATGTTATCGAAAAGTTAGGAAACGCATGAAGGCATTGTTCATTCAGCATGACCACGTCTCACCCACTGGGCCGGTGGGCGAGCGCTTTCGCGAGCGTGGCTTCGAGACCACAGAGGTGCTCGTGGTTACCAAAGAGAACTTTGCCAACCCGAACGTCAAGTTCGAGTTCCCGGAGATCAACGACTACGACGTGATCATCCCGCTAGGCGCTCCGTGGGGAGCCTGGGACGACGCCTGCATCGGAAACTGGTTGACGCCAGAAATTGCCTGGTTGCGCTCGGCCTTAGAGGCTAATAAGCCGGTTTTCGGCATCTGCTTCGGTGGTCAGCTAATGGCCAGGGCTCTGGGCGGCTCGGTTGCGCCCGCACCAAAGAGCGAGATCGGTTGGGTCAACATCTGGTCGGAGCGCCCAGACCTGGTTAGCAACGGCCCCTGGTTTCAGTTTCACTACGACCGCTGGCAGTTGCCACCAGGTGCGATCGAACTCGCCCGCAACCCGGTTGCCTCGCAAGCCTTCATCTATGGCAAAAGCCTGGCCGTGCAGTTTCACCCAGAACTAAACGCTGCCGGGCTAAAGGGTTGGCTCGATTGGGGTGGCGACGCGAAGGTACTCGAGGACGGCCAAGACCCAGAGATCATGTATGCCCAAACCGTGGCCGAAGAAGACGCTGCGCGCGAGCGCACCTACGCACTGGTCGACACGTTCATCGACAAGATCGCAAAGCTCTAGCGGGTTGTTACCTTCACCTGGAATCGCTTGATTCCGTGAACGAAGTTCGAGCGCAGGTAGTCGATTTCACCAACCTGCTCGACCTTGTCGACGCGGCGAATTAGTTCTTCAAACATCACGCGAAGCTCGATTCGAGCGAGCGCGTTGCCGAGGCACATGTGCGGCCCTCCACGGCCAAAGGTCATGTGCTCGTTCGGGTTTCTGGTGACGTCCATCTTGTCTGGGTTCTCGAAGATCTTTTCGTCGCGGTTGCCCGAGGCAAACCAAGGGACAACCTTCTGGCCGGCCTTGATGTTTACGCCGCCAAACTCGACGTCGCGTGTAGCGGTGCGTCTGAAGTGGTAGACCGGGCTCGCGTAACGAAGGAACTCTTCGACCGCCCACTCGATCTTGTCTGGGTTCTCTTGCAGGTAGGCGAGCTGATCGGGGTTGTTGATCAAGTTGCGCATGGTGTGGCTGATGGTGTGACGAGTCGTTTCATTACCGGCAACCACCAACAGCAAGAAGTTGGTGTGGAAGTCGCGCTCGCTTAGCGGGATTCCGTCACTCGGAGCCGTGTTGACGAGTCGTGAAATCAGGTCGGTGCCGTCTTTGCCCCTGCGTTCTTTCGCCAGGGCGTCGCCATAGGCAAAAACCTCTAGCGCTGCCGGCGACTTGAATGGCACGAGGCGGTACTCCTCGCTCTCGGCGCTGTTGATCAAAACATCGGCGTGCTCGGGGTCATCGAACCCAATCATCCGGTTACCCCAGTCGATCAGCTGACCGGCGTCAGCCTCCGGAACATCGAGCAAGCGAACCAGGACGTTGATCGGAAAGTCGGCGGCGACGTCCTCGACGAAGTCGAACGAACCCTTGGCAAAAGCCTTGTCCAGAGTGGTTGCGGTTAGGCCGCGAAGGAAGGTCTCATACTTTGCCACCGCCTGTGGAGTGAACTCGCCTTGCAAAATGCGTCGCAGCGCGCGGTGTCGAGAGCCGTCGGTCTCAAGCAGTGAGCGCCTGGCCTCTTCTTGCTCGGCGTCCACTTCTTCGAGGTTGGTGAATCGCTCGGAGGTGAAGGTGTCTGGGTCGCGAAGCACCTTGACGATGTCGTGGTACCGGGTTACCGAGTAGAAGCCGCTCTGTGGCGCCTCCTCTTCGTTCCAGTGCATCGGGGACTCATCGCGCAGTTGTTTGAAAACATCCCACGGGGCGCCGTTAGCGAATAGATCGAGATCTGCCAAGCTGATGCTCTTCATTGCGAGTCTCCTAGATTGTTTGGATACGAATCATTTTTACCTTAGTGGAAATTTAAGGTCGTTCGGGACTAAATGAAAGAGAATCGGGGTTACGATTTAGCAACAAAGGGGCTGAGATGGCTGGAGCACACACACTTACCGAGACCGAGCGTCAGGTTAGCGAGCGACTATCGCACATGACACTGGACTTCCAGGCCATGGCGGTGACGTCGAACCTGTTCCGCGCGGCGACCGCGATTCGCAACCACCTCGAGCGCACAGTTCTCGCTCAGCACGACCTTTCGTGGACCGCCTTTGTGGTTCTTTGGGTCTCGTGGATCTGGGAGCCGATCGAGACTCGTCAGATTGCTGAAGAAGGCGGCTTCTCGAAGGCCACGCTAACCGGGGTGCTTTCAACCCTCGAGGGTCGCGGCCTGGTCACTCGTGCAAAGAGCGAAACCGACGGCCGTTTGGTCTTGGTTACCTTGACCAATAAGGGTCGCAAAATGATGGACACCCTGTTCCCAGAATTCAACGCGAACGAAAAAGAAGTTGCCGGGGTCGTGCCTTTGGCCAAGCAAAAAGACCTCGCCGACCTACTTCGCGCAATTACCGTTGGCGTTGAGAAGAAAAGCTAGCCGCCTCCGCGACAAATCGCTCGAAAATCGCGAGCTGCTGCGCGTTTGAATCGTAGGTGTCCTCTGGGTGCCACTGAACTGCAAACGCCCAGGCGTCCGACGGAATCTTTACCGCCTCAATAACCCCGTCACCGCTGGTAGCAACAACTTCAAGCCCGCGACCGAGCTGGTCGATCTCTTGGTGGTGGTAGCAAGAAGACTCAACGATGTCTTGGGTAAGGCCCAACTCGGACGCCGCCGAAACCGTTACCGGGTGAACCTTGTATCTGTGGTCATCTTCCATGTGCTGAACCAGGGTTCCGCCGAGGGCAACGTTCACCAGCTGGCAACCGCGGCAAATCGCGAGCAGCGGAACAGCGTTATCGATAGCCCACTTCACTAAGGAAAAGTCGACGGCGTCTTGGATCGCGTCCACGCCGTAGATTTCTTCGCTGGTTACCTCGGTCGCGTAGTGCGATGGGTCGAGGTCGCCGCCGCCGGGCATCAGGATTCCGTCGATTCCGGCCATACGCTCGCTCCAGTCGCTGCCTTCGATCGGCAAGAAAGTCAGCGGGTCGCCACCGGCCGCCCAAACCGCATCGGCCAAAGCGCGTGCGGTAACCAACCCGCGAGCGCGCGTGACTGTGGTGCCGTCTGCGAATCGGCCGAGAATTGCGATGCGGGGTCTCGTCATTTCGAGAATCCAATCAAATTGTTATGAAAACTAGGTGTTACTAGCCTCAATTATGCCCTAATCTAAATCATTAGCACCCGAACGATTAAGTTTTTTGAAGGGCTTCATGAGCAGCATCGCAGTAGCTGGCGCAAACGTCGATACCCGTCACTGGATCAACGGTGAGCGTGTCGCGTCTGCAGAGACCTTCACCAACATCTCGCCGATCGACGGCACGTTCCTCGGTGAGATTTCACGCGGCTCTCAGGCGGAGGCCGATGCCGCCGTTGCCGCCGCAAAGGCCGCTTTTCCGGCCTGGGCAGCGCTCGGCCCCAAGGGTCGCGGCGAGATCCTGCACCGCATCGCCGATCTGGTCGAAGCCAACATCGAAACCCTTTCGATGCTCGAAACCATGGACAACGGGTCGTTGCTGCGCTCACACCGCCGCGGTGTCATGCCACGCGTCGCCCTGAACATTCGCTTCTTTGCCGATTGGGCTATCAACGAGCTGCACCACGAGGCCTTCGAAACCCGTGGGCACTCGAACAATATTTCTTGGGACCCATCGGGCGTTGCCGCACTGATCACCCCGTGGAACGCTCCCCTAATGCTCGCGACCTGGAAGATTGGCCCAGCCCTTGCGGCCGGCGACACCGTGGTTCTCAAGCCTGCCGAGTGGACCCCGCTCTCGGCCTCCTACTTTGCCGACCTCACCAAGCAGGCCGGCCTGCCTGACGGCGTTTTCAACGTGGTTCAGGGCTTCGGGCGCGAGGTCGGTGCGGCACTAGTTGCCAACCCAGACCTAGCCCGCATCTCGTTCACCGGTTCGGTGCCCACGGCCAAGGTGATTGCCCGCTCGGCTGCCGACAACCTCACCCCAATCTCGTTTGAGCTTGGCGGAAAATCTCCATGCATCGTCCTAGAAGACGCCGACCTCGACCTCGCAGTGACTCTTGCGGTTGAGCAGTACGACAACGCCGGTCAGGTCTGCCTATCTGGCACACGCATTTTGGTGCACGAAAACATCGCGGACGCATTCGCCAAAAAGTTCCGTGAAAAGGCGCTACAGATCAAACAGGGCGACCCACGCGACGAAGACACAGACATCGGCCCGCAGATTCACCAGGTGCACTTCGACCGAATCAAGGGCTTCGTGGATCGCGCCAAGGCCGAGGGCCAGGAATTCGTGATGGGTGGCGAGCCGAACGCAGAGCTCGGCGGCCTCTACTTCAAGCCAACTCTGGTCAAGAACCCGGCGCCTGGCAGCGAAATCCTCACCGCCGAGGTGTTCGGCCCAGTGCTCTGCATGCAAACTTTCTCAACCGACGAAGAAGCTGTTGCCATGGCCAACGGCACCGAGTTCGGGCTTGCCGCGATTCTGGTCTCGGGCAACCGCGAGCGCGCGGACCGTGTTTCTAAGCAGCTTGTCGCCGGCACCATCTGGGTCAACTGCTTCTTCGTTCGCGACCTGAAGGCTCCATTCGGTGGCTCGCGCAAATCTGGCATCGGCCGCGAGGGTGGCACCTGGTCTTTCGATTTCTACGCGGATGTAAAGAACACAGTAGTTTCACCAACCGGTTGGAAGGAATAACAAATGGGTGAAGTAGTAGGCGCTGCAATCCTGGCCCACGTGCCAACAATCATGTTGCCCGAGGCGGTTCGCAAAGACCTCAACAACGGCAAAGAGCTGAGCCTCGTGCCCGGTCTCAAGCAACTGCGCAAAGACGTCTTCGAAACCCTCGACTACGACACCGTGGTGGTTCTCGACTCGCACTGGGCAACAACGGTTGAGTTCGTGATCACCTCGGCTGCCGAACGCTCTGGCCTGTTCACCTCAGAAGAACTCCCTCGCGGCATGAGTCAAATTCCGTACGCGATGAAGGGCAACCCCGAGCTGGCAAATAGCCTTAGCAAGTACGACGAAAAGAACGGCACCTGGGTCACCCCGATCGCCGACCCACACCTCCCGATTTTTTACGCGACCATAAACCTCTGGCACTACCTGGGCCGTGGCTTGGACGAAAAGAAGTGGATCTCGATGTCGGTTTGCCAGACCGGCACCCCGGAAGACTTTATTCGCGCCGGACGCGCGCTCGGCGAAGCAATTCGCGACAGCGACAGCAAGGTTCTGCTGCTTGCCTCTGGAGCTCTCAGCCACACGTTCCACAAACTGCGCGACCTTCGCAAGCACGAAGCCAGCGACCCGAAGCACATCTTCACGCCGGAGGCATACGAGTACGACAAGAAGGTGATGGCTTGGTTCGCTCAAGGTGACCACAAGGCCGTCCTCGACGACTTCGACAACTTCAAGAAATACAAGCCGGAGGCCGGTTTTTACCACTACCTGGCAATGGCTGGCGCACTGGGTGAAGAGGCAAACACCTCGGTTGGTCGCTTGTACTCTGAATACGAAAACTCCATCGGCACCGGTCAGGTTCACATCTGGTTCGACAAGCCCGAAGGTGGATTCCCACAACCTAAGGACGTGACTCTCTCTCGTGACTGAGTATCGAAGAATTCTGCTTGACGGCTACCCTGTGCAGGTTTTGCGCCAGGGTGAAAACCTGGTTGCCCCCGACGGACGCATCACCGCGATTGAAGACGCCGTGCACCTCGCGCCAAGTGAGCCGACCAAGATCATCGCCGTGCACCTGAACTATGACAGCCGCACCCAGGAGTTCATGACCAAGCTCCCGGCTGCCCCAACCTACTTTCACAAGCCGATCACCGCGCTAAACACCCACAAGGGTGCGGTTGTGCGCCCGGCCGGCTGCAAGTGGCTGAACTACGAGGGTGAAATCGTCATCGTCATCGGCAAGACGGCCCGCAACATTTCGCCTGCAGAAGCCGGTGACTACATCGCCGGTTACACGGTTGGCAACGACTACGGCTTACATGACTTCAGAGACACCGACGCCGGCTCGATGCTTCGCGTCAAGGGCTCAGACACCTTGGCGCCGGTTGGCCCTGGGCTCGTCACCGACTGGGACTTCAGAAACAAGATGATTCGCACCTACGTGAACGGCGAAGTCAAACAAGAAGACAACACCGACAACATGGAGTGGGACATGCACTACCTGGTTGCCGACATCGCTCGCACCATCACACTTGTGCCCGGCGACATGCTGTTCTCTGGCACGCCAGCGTTCAGCCGCCCGGTTCAGCCTGGCGACATCGTCGAGGTTGAGGTCGAAGGCCTCGGACGCCTCACCAACCACATCGTCGAAGGCCCAACCCCGATTCGCACCGACGTTGGCGCTCAGCCGACGGAAAGCGAAGAGGTTATCTCAACCGCTATGGGTGGCGACTGGGAGTTTCGTGGCATTCGCACCCCGTCAAAAGACCTTTACCCATCTACCGTGGAGGAAAAATAATGACAATCAAGATCGAAGTCGACATGACCAAGTGCCAGCACTACGGTCAGTGCGTGTTTGAAGCGCCAGACATTTTTCGTCTGAACGCAGACGACAAGCTCGAATACACCGCCGAGGCAGACGACTCGGAGCTAGCCAACGTTGAGGCAGCGATTGACGTTTGCCCAATGCAGGCAATTTCGCTCGTCAAGTAATGACCAAACCCGTAATCATCGTCGGCGCGTCGATGGGCGGCCTGCGGGCTGCCGAGGCGCTTCGTCGATGCGGTTACGCCGGGCCGATCACGGTCATCGGCGAGGAGCGCCACGCTCCTTACAACCGCCCACCGCTAAGCAAAGAAGTGCTCGCGGCCGAGGTTAGCCACGAAGCCGTCGCGTTCCCGCAGCGAGACTCAACCGCCGATGTCAACTGGCTGCTCGGCACGAAGGTCGAAAGCGCTGACCTCGAACATTCAACTGTCACCGACTCACAGGGCGAAACCCACGCCTACGGCACACTAATCATCGCGACCGGACTCCGCCCAAAACGGCTCGAGGTAGCCAACGGCGAACTTGCTGGCCGTCACGCGGTTAGAACCCT
>CAIJJH010000071.1 GCA_903820955.1 uncultured Micrococcales bacterium | reverse complement strand
GGCCAAGAAAGTGGACAAACAGGTCCGTAAAGGGGTCAAAAAGACCGTTGGCAAGGCTAAGGACGTTATTAAGCGTTTAGACGAGTAAATTAGTAGTGGCTGGGGGCGTTAGCTCAGCCGGTTAGAGCAGCGGACTCATAATCCGTCGGTCGCGGGTTCAAGTCCCGCACGCCCCACCATTAGTTACAACTTCATAACGGCTTGAACCGTAAGCGCTTGCGATTGCGCGTCGGTTGACCGCCACAGCCTAGTGTTATTGCATGACTACTTTTGTGCGAAAATTCCTGTCTGTTCTAGCCTCTGCGGCTCTCGTCCTCGGTATTGGAAGCGTTGCCAACGCGACACCTATTCCAAGCACCCTTCACATCAAGGTGCACTACAACCGTGACGCCGGAGACTACGCCGGTTACAACCTGTTCCTCTGGAAGAACATGACGGTTGGCAACGACGGAGCGGTTACCCCCAACCCTGATTTCGCTACAGCTCCAACCGACGCCTTTGGTCCATACGTCACGGCTGACGTGACCGGCATGACCGGCTTCGATAACCTCGGCTTCATCGTTCGCTACTCGGCCACGCCAGGAGCCTGGACCTCTAAGGACGTTGCAGTTGACAGATTTATGACCAACTGGGACGCGAACGGCAACATCGAGATTTGGTTAAAGCAAGGCGATGCGACGATTTACAACACGGTTCAGGTCGTGACGCCGCTGGCTCCCAAGCTTATTTCGGCCTCTATTGACGACTTTAGAAAGATTACTGTCTTACTTAACCAGCCGATGACGCTCTCTGGTGCGGGTGACGAAGGGTTCTCGCTTACTGGCGGTTTGACAATAGGTAGCGTTACCTCCGCCACCGCTAGCAATGTGACCTCCAAGGTAATTCTGAACCTGGATCAAGACATCGTGTTCGGAACCACCTATAGGCTTTCAAGCGCTACATATTCTGTCGGTACACAAAAGACCGTCCTGGTTGGCAATATCTACAACAGCACTGGCTTCAACACGCGCTACACATACAGCGGTAACGATCTAGGTGCCACCTACAGCGCCGATCACACCGACTTCAGGGTTTGGGCCCCTACGGCCTCGGCTGTGTATCTAAATACATACGTTAGCGCTACGCAGGCTGTTCCCGAGCACCAGCTTTCGATGGTTCAGGATGTAAACGGTACTTGGGTCTACTCGCTCGCAGGCAACTGCGACGGGCAGATTTATACCTACACAGCAGCGGTGAACGGTCACAATAACGAAGCGGTTGACCCTTACGCCACTTCGGTGACCGTCAATGGCACCCGCGGTGTTGTGACCGACCCTGCGGCTACCGACCCGAGCGGAGGTTGGGCAGTCAAGCCAGCATTTAGCGGCAACGCTGTCGACGCCACCGTTTACGAGATGCACGTGCGAGACCTATCAATGGACTCGTCCTCAGGTATCCCTGCGAACCACAAGGGCAAATTCTTGGGCCTTACCGACATGAACACTAGTTACACGAAGGTAACCAAGACGACAAACCCTAAAACCAAGAAAGTAACCACCGTGCGAACTACGGTGAAAACTGGGATGGCGGCAATCAAGGACCTTGGCGTATCGCACGTTGAGCTTCTGCCGATCTACGACTTCCTCTCTGGCGGAAGCGAGCTATCGCCGAGTTTCAACTGGGGTTACGACCCACTGAACTACAACGCCCCAGAGGGTCAGTATTCGTCTGACCCGACCAACCCTTGGGCACGAGTTCGTGAACTCAAGCAAGCGGTTAACGCGATGCACCAGAATGGTCTGCGAACAATCATGGACGTGGTTTACAACCACGTCGCTAGCCCAGACGATTTCAGTATGAACCTCCTGGTGCCCGGCTACTTCTTCAGAACCAATCCAGCTACCGGCGAGTACTACAACGCAACTGGTTGTGGCAACGAAGTGGCTTCTGAACGTCCCATGGTTCGCAAGTTCATCGTGGATTCGGTTTCGCACTGGGCTCGCGACTACCACCTCGATGGCTTCCGCTTCGACCTAATGGGGGTCTTGGATGTCACCACTATGCAGCAGGTTCGCAGCGCACTAACCGCTATCGACCCGAGCATCATCGTTTACGGTGAGGGCTGGAGCATGGGTGCGGCACTGCCCGATGGCACCGCTGGCACGCAGGGGCAGAGCGCAGACCTTACCGGTATCGGTTTCTTCAATGATCAGTTCCGCGACGGAGTCAAGGGTTCGGTATTCAACAAGGCTGAGCCTGGCTACGTTAACGGTGGCGCAACCACAAAGCACGATGACGCCAAAATAGGAATCCTCGGCAACACCGGCCTAACCGGGGCTACCGTGGGTAACTGGACTGCTCATAGTCCGAATCAATCGGTCAACTACGTCGAGGCGCACGATAACTTGACGCTCTACGACAAACTCGTGGGTTCAATGCCTTCGGCTAAGCCGGCGCAAATTGTGGCCGCCGATAAGTTAGCAGCTTCAATGCTGTTCCTTTCGCAAGGCATGCCGTTCATGCAGGCCGGTCAGGAATTCATGCGTTCGAAGAACGGCGACGATAACAGTTACCAATCAGGCGACTCAGTGAACTCTATAAAGTGGAGTACCCAGGTCGCTAACGCTGATGTGCGCGCCTACTACAAGGGCCTGATTGCGCTACGCAAGGCTCACGTAGGCTTCCGCATGGATACCTCGGCCAAGATTCTGACAAACATCAGCCATTGGACGCCTGGCAGCACCGACGCCCTAGGGTTCCTAATCAACGGAACTGGCGCAGGCGACAGCTGGTCAAACATCTACGTTGCATTCAACGGAACCAAAAAGGCAGTGACCCTAACCTTGCCTTCGGGTGGTACCTGGGCAGTTGTGGTCAATGGCTCAAAGGCGGGCACTGCTGCAATCGGTAAGGTCGTCGGCACCAAGTTGGTTGTTCCAGCCGGAACGAGCATGGTCCTGAAGAAGTAAAAATTAAATCGAATTATTGGCGGGCAAACACAGTTTGTCCGCCAATAATCGTTTCTAAGACCTTGATATCTAGGACGTTGGCCGTGAGCGGATTACCAGACAGGATCACTAGGTCGGAGGAATCCTGGGTTAGTTCGAGCTGCTGCGCCACAGCGAGCGTGTAGGCGTGTAGCGCCTCTTGTTCGGTTATTCGTTGCTGAGGCGTCCAGGAAACCGCGGGAGTCTCAGGAAGAGCCCTGTGCGTTGCGGTGAACAGGCCCAGAAGCGGATCTGGGTTCGAAACCGGCCAATCGCTACCAAAACTGATTTTGGCTCCGGAATCCAAGATGTCGCGCATTCGGTACATCGAATCGAGCCGTTCTCGCCCAAGGTGATGAAGGCAGCTGGTTAGCATCCCGTCTTCCCTTGCCCACAGCGGTTCAAAGTTGGCGATTACTCCCAGTTGTGCAAATCGTGGAATGTCTTCTTCGGCTACAAGTTCGGTGTGTGCGATCACCGAGTTCGCCGGGCAGCCCGCCCTTTCGATTGCATCAAGTGCCATTGCGACGCCCGCATCACCAATGGCGTGGATATGAATCTGGAAGTCCGCTGCCGCAAAGTGCGCTACCGCTGTGTTGAGCTCCTCGCTGCTCCAGACTGGGTCGCCCAGGTAACCGGCCGAGGACTCGTAGGGTTTCTTCACCGAGGCCGTAGCGCTACCGAAAACCCCATCGGCAAAGAATTTGACGGTCCTAGCGCTGAGCTTGGCGCTTCGCAGGGCGGTGATCCGAGTGCGTTCTGCGATAAACCTCTTGGCGTCAACGCGCCAGGAATCCGGACGCACCCAAAATGCCAGATTGGTTCGAAGAACCAATTCACCGAGTTCTTCGGCGGCTAGGTAAACCTCGACCATGCCCTTGTCCATCCAGGCGTCCTGAACGGCACTGATTCCTAGCGAAGCTAACTCTGCATGTGCCCAGGTGAGCGCCTTTAGCTGGTCAGTCATCGAAAGTTCGGGTATTGCGTTGGTAATTAGCTCTTTTGCCTCGGTTTCGCGAAAAACGCCTGTGGGGCGACCTGAGACGTCGATATCTATCGAACCGACTGAGAGCGACGGAGCCTCGCTTAGGACCCCAGCAAGCCTCATAGCCTCGGAATTAGCCCAAAGAGTGTGATGGTCGCTACCGTGGAGCACAACGGGCCTATCGGGAGCCACTTCGTCTAACCAGCTCGCGAGAAATACGCCGCCATCGACAATCGAGCGATCGTATGCTCCGCCAACCGCCCAAATCGGTGATTGATTGGCTGCGAGCCAGGCGGCGACAATTTGCTGCATCTCGGCAACGCTCTTTGCGTTGGTAACATCTGGTCCGAGGTGCTCGCGCCCCGCAAAAAGCGGATGGGCGTGGCCATCCATGAAAGCGTGGGTGAGAAAAGACTCGCCCAGTTCTTCGAGTTCAACATCGAGCTCGAGCGCCTCATCGTCAAAGGCGATAATTCCAGTTTCATCGAAGGCAACCGCCTTGCGCGTCCGGCCGTTTAGAAAAATTTCACCGGAGAGGAGTCTCATTGTTTGGCGCGCTCAGCCATGTAGCAGTTAGCGCAGAGGGATTCGTATGAGGCATCGACCGAATCGATTGCCACTTGGTCACCGTCGAAAACATAGCCAGATGCGCCCTTGCGGGCGTTGAACATTGCCTTTCGGCCGCAGCGGCAGATTGTCTTCAGTTCTTCGAGGCTGTGGGCAATCTCGAGAAGTCGTGTGCTGCCCGGGAATCCGGCGGTTCTGAAATCGGTGCGAATTCCGTAGGCGATGACCGGAACATCGTCAAGGACTGCAATAGCCAGCGCCTGCTCAACCTGTTCGCGACTCAAAAACTGTGCCTCGTCGATCAGCAGGCAACCAACACCCTGGCCAATCTTTAGAAATTCTTCGCGCAGGTTGTCGGTGGGGGAGACCAGCAGATCGACTTTGCGCCCGAAGCCAAGGCGAGAAGTTACGTTGTCAGCGGCTTTCGAGTCGATCGAGGGTTTGACGATAAGCACCTTTGAGCCGCGCTCTTCGTAGTTGTAGGCAACTTGAAGTAATGCGGTCGACTTGCCAGAATTCATCGCCCCATGTCTGAAATAGAGCTTCGCCATGTACTTAGCCTTCGTAGCTGCGGAACGCGACGACGGCGTTGTGGCCGCCAAAACCGAATGAGTTGCTGATTGCAAGGGCCGGGCCAGCCGGGATCGGACGCGGCTTGGTAACTACGTCTAGAGGGATTGCCGGGTCCTGGTCAAAAAGGTTGATGGTCGGCGGTAGCACCCTGTGGTGCAGTGCCAAGATCACGAAGATAGCCTCGATTGCGCCGGTACCGCCCAGTAGGTGCCCGGTTGCAGACTTCGTGCCAGTCACCGGGATGTTTGCAAGGTGGTCGCCGAAGACCTTCTTCATGGCGTTGTACTCGGCTATGTCGCCGACCGCGGTGCTCGTTGCGTGTGCGTTGATGTGCATGACGTCGGTTGGTTTCGCCCCAGCCATTTCGATTGCTTGGAGCATGGCGCGAGCGGCACCACTGCCCTCTGGGTCTGGAGCGGTGATGTGGTAGGCGTCCGAGGTGACTCCACCTCCAGCAAGCTCTGCGTAAATCTTGGCGCCGCGTGCCAAAGCATGCTCTTCGAGTTCAAGCACGATCGCCGCTCCGCCTTCGCCCATGACGAATCCGTCACGATTGATGTCGTAAGGCCGCGAAGCCGTGGTTGGGTCGTCGTTGCGCCTAGACAGAGCGTGCATCGATGCGAATGCCGCGATGGGTAGCGGGTGAATTGCTGCTTCACAACCGCCGGCCACGACAACGTCGATGTCACCGGAACGTAGACGAGTAATTGCGTTGGCGATTGCCTCGGTGCTCGATGCACAGGCCGAAACGGTGGTCCTGATGCCTCCGCGAGCCGAGATATCCATTCCAATTGCGGCAGCTGGACCGTTTGGCATCAGCATTGGCACCGTCATCGGTGAAATGTGTCTCGCCTCACCCTGGTTCAGGCTGTCGTATGCGTCAAGAAGGGTCCAGACGCCACCGATGCCAGTTGAGAATTCGACCGCGATGCGCTCGGGAGCAACGTCTGGCGCTCCCGCATCTGCCCAAGCCTCGCGAGCAGCGACTAGCGCGAACTGGCTCGACGGGTCCAGCCTCTTGGACTCCTTGTGAGAGAGGGTGTCTTTGGCGGGTACCTTCGCTTGACCTGCAAATGTCACGGGCAGCTGGTGACGCGCAACCCATTCGAATTCGAGAGTCGAGATGCCAGACTCGCCGGCTAGCAAAGCGGCCCAGGTTGAAGCTACATCGCCACCAATTGGTGTGGTAGCTCCAAGCCCGGTAACGACTATCTTGCTGGTCAAGTTGTATCCCCTTATTTTGGCCTAGGCCTGTGTTTTTGCGATGTATTCGACGACGTCGCCAACGGTGTTTAGCGTTGAGCTAGCGTTGTCGTCAAAGCGCATACCGAACTTCTTCTCAGCGTCGGTCATGATGGTAAGCATCGATAGTGAGTCGATGTCCAGGTCATCCTGAAGTGACTTTCCGAGTTCGATGGTCTCAGCCGGAAGACTGGTCTCTTCGTTGATGATCTCGACTAGTCCGGCAAGAATTTCGTCGTTTGAGTGAGCCATGGTTTTCTCCTTGTGGTTGTTTATCAGTGGTTAGTTTATGGCAATACGACAACTTGAGCGCCGAAGACAAGCCCTGCGCCGAACCCAATTTCAAGAGCGAGCCCGCCAGAGGCGACCGCTCCCGACTTCAGAAGTTCGTGCATGGCGAGTGGAATCGAGGCAGCGGAGGTGTTTCCGGTGTTCACGATGTCTCTCGCAATCACGACGCTTTCGGGGAGTTCGAGCTCCTTGGCTAATTCGTCGATGATGCGAATATTGGCTTGGTGGGTAACCATGGCAGCAAGGTCGCTGGCCTGAACTCCGGCAACTTCGAGAGCCTGCTTGGCAACCGCCGCCATCTCCCAAACCGCCCACTTGAAGACGATCGCGCCATCCTGACGAATAGTCGGCCACGGCGTCTCTCCGTCACGGAAATCGAGAATCGAACCGGTCATTGAGACGGCGTCCCAGTGAGATCCATCCGAACCCCAAACGGTAGGTGAGATGCCGGGTTCTTCGCTTGGTCCGACAATCGCAGCTCCCGCTCCATCGGCCAATAGGAACGAAATGGTGCGGTCGGTCGGGTCAATGAAGTCGCTCAGTTTTTCGCCACCGACGACCAATACGTATTTGGCCATGCCAGAGCGCACCAAGGCGTCGGCCTGCGCGATGCCGTAGCAGTAGCCAGCGCAGGCTGCAGAAATGTCGAATGCCGGAGCCGGGTTAGCGCCAACTAGTTCGGCAAGCAGAGTCGCGGCTGAAGGGGTTAGGTAAGGGTGAGTGATCGTGCTGAAGAGGACGGCACCAATCTCTTTGGGATCGATGCCAGCTTTAGCGATTGCTTCGTTGGATGCCTCGACTGCCATGTCCATTAGGCTGACCCCGGCGCTCGCGCGACGACGTGTAACGATTCCGGTGCGGCGTCGAATCCATTCATCGCTCGACTCGATTGGGCCGGCAATATCGTCGTTTGTGACAACGAGGTCTCCGCGAGACGCGCCTAGAGAGTAGATTCGCGAGAACTTAACGGTCTCGTATTGATTTAGTTTGGCCATGACTTCCTTATGCGTGCTTCGCTGCTAATTCGAGTGCGGCAGGGATCTGATCTGGTGTTTTGATAGCGAGAGTTTCAACCCCTGGCATACCGCGCTTGGCCAAACCAACCAGGGTTCCGGCCGGAGCTACTTCGATTAGCGCCGTAACGCCGGCCTCCAGCATCGATTCCATGCAAAGATCCCAGCGAACAGGGTGTGAGACCTGCGAAACCAGAGAGTCGAGATAAGCCTTACCCGATTCAACGATCGCACCATCGGCGTTCGACCAAATCTTGATCGACGGGTCTGCGGTCTCTATGGTTTGCGCGAAAACACTGAGTTCGGCAACCGCGGGGTCCATATGCGACGTGTGGAATGCGCCGGGTACCTGCAGGGCAATGACTCTGGTGCCATCCATCGGTGCCGCTTGCAGCTTGGCAACCGCGTCGACTGGCCCGGCTGCCACGATTTGGCCGCCGCCGTTGAAGTTCACCGGGGTCAGCCCGATTGCGATTAGGTAGGCGACAACCTCGTCCTGGTCTCCGCCGAGCACGGCAACCATTCCGGCCGCCATCCTTGCTGCCGCACTTGCCATCGACGTGCCGCGCTTCGTGACGAACCGAATGCCTGCTTCGGGAGTGAGTATTCCCGCGGCGACACTTGCGGTAACCTCGCCGACGGAGTGCCCAGCGGTACCTGCGAAAGTGGTCAACCCGGCTGCCTTGAGAGCCGCCAGCGTTGCGATTCCAGCGCCCACGATCAGCGGTTGGGCGATTGAGGTGTCGCGAATGGTTTCGGGCTCACTCACCGTTCCATGCATTGCTAGATCAACCCCGCTAAATGAGGACATCGAATCAATCGATTCGGCAAAGACTGGGATTTCGAGCCACGGGGTTAGGAACCCTGCCGATTGCGAACCCTGACCAGGGCAAACGATTACCAGCATCGGCTAAGACTCTCCGCCGGCAGAACCACTGGTTCCGGCTGTGACGTCGTGTAGTCGGTAGCGCTCGATTGCCTGAGCGGGAACCGAAGGATCCACCTTGCCCTGTGCGACGAGTTGCTCAAGAATTCGAACCGCAATCGAAGGGCCATCGATCTTGAATGCGCGTCGCGCAGCCGCCCTGGTGTCTGAGAAGCCGAAGCCATCTGCACCGAGGGTTGCGTAATCGCCCGGTACCCAGTTGCGAATCATGTCTGGCACCGCGTGCATGTAGTCGCTGACGCCAAGGAACGGGCCCTGTGAGTCAGAGAGTTTCGATGTGATGTAAGGAGTATCAACCGCGGTTCCAGGGTTCAGGAACCGCTGCTCGTCGAGAGCTAGGCCGTTTCGGCGAAGTTCGATCCAGGACGTGACCGACCAAATGTCTGCAGAGACACCCCAGTCGTTTTGCAAGAGCGCCTGAGCCTCGTAAGCCCAAGGGACTGCAACACCGGAAGCCAGAATCTGAGCCTTGTGGCCGGCGGCTTCGTTGTTGCTGATTCTGTGGATTCCGCGAACGATACCCTCAACATCAACATTGGCCGGTTCTGCTGGTTGCACGATCGGCTCGTTGTAGACGGTGATGTAGTAGATGACGTTCGGGTCTACGTGCTTGCCGCCATACATGCGTTCGATACCGTGACGCATGATGTGACCAATCTCGTAGCCGTAGGCAGGGTCGAAGGTCACCACCGCAGTGTTGGTCGAGGCAATAACGGGGGAGTGGCCATCGGCGTGCTGAAGACCCTCACCGGTAAGAGTTGTGCGGCCCGCGGTGGCGCCGATCATGAAGCCACGAGACATTTGGTCAGATGCCGCCCAAATCGAATCCGCGGTTCGTTGAAAACCGAACATCGAGTAGAAGACGTAAATCGGAATCATCGGCTGGCCGTGAGTCGCATAGGACGTGCCGGCGGCCGTGAAGGCGGCGATTGAACCGGCCTCGTTGATTCCGGTATGAATGATTTGACCGGCCGTGGACTCCTTGTATGAGAGCAGGAGGTCGCGGTCAACCGAAAGGTAGTGCTGACCGTGCGGGTTGTAAATCTTGGCGGTCGGGAAGAATGCGTCCATTCCAAAGGTGCGAGCCTCGTCTGGAATGATCGGCACAAGCCGCTGCCCGAATTCGCCGTCTCGCAAAAGCTCTTTCAAAAGACGCACGAATGCCATGGTGGTTGCGACCGCTTGGTTGCCCGAGCCCGCCTTGGCAATTTCGTATGTCTTGTCAGCGGGAAGCTCGAACCCAACGTGTGTGGTTCTGCGCTCCGGGAGGTAACCACCTAGAGAGCGACGACGCTCCTGCATGTACTGGATCTCTGGAGACTCTTGGCCGGGGTGGAAATACGGAGGTTGGTAGGGGTTCTCTTCCAACTGCGCATCCGTGATCGGAACCCGCATCTCGTCTCTGAACTCCTTGAGGTTCTCTAGGGTTAACTTCTTCATCTGGTGAGTCGCGTTACGACCCTCGAAGCTCTTGCCCAAGCCGTAGCCCTTGATGGTTTTAGCCAAAATTACGGTGGGTTGCCCCTTGTGATCCAGTGCTGCCTGGTACGCGGCGAAGACCTTTTTGTAGTCGTGACCTCCGCGCTTGAGTGACCACACTTCGTCGTCTGTCATGTTTGCGACAAGTGCCGCGGTGCGTGGGTCGCGACCGAAGAAGTTTTCGCGCACGAAAGCCCCGTTTTCGGCCTTGAAGGTTTGGTAGTCGCCGTCCGGGGTTCTGTTCATCAGGTCGACGAGAGCACCCTCGGTGTCGCGGGTCAACAAGTCGTCCCACTCGCGACCCCAAACGACCTTTATGACGTTCCAGCCGGCACCTCTGAAGAAGGCTTCGAGCTCCTGCATGATCTTTCCGTTACCGCGAACCGGTCCATCGAGTCGCTGGAGATTGCAGTTGACCACGAAGGTCAGGTTGTCAAGACCGTCATTCGCCGCGAGTTGGAGTGCACCGCGTGATTCGACTTCGTCTAGCTCGCCGTCTCCCAGATAGGCCCAGACGTGCTGTTCTGTCGTATCGGCGAAGCCGCGACCTGAAAGGTAGCGATTGAACTGTGCTTGATAAATGGCATTTAGCGGACCGATGCCCATCGATACTGTCGGAAACTGCCAAAACTCTGGCATGAGGCGTGGGTGTGGGTATGAAGACAAACTTCCACTCGGGTGGGAACGCTCTTGACGGAATCCATCCAACTGATCGGTGGTGAGTCGTCCTTCTAAGAACGCGCGAGCATAGATGCCTGGCGACGCGTGCCCCTGCACGAAGATGTGGTCTGCGCCATTGGCGTGGTCTGCGCCTTTGAAGAAATGGTTGAAGCCGACCTCGTAGAGCGAGGATGACGACGCGTAGGTTGAGATGTGACCGCCGACGCCGACACCTGGTCGCTGAGCTCGGTGCACCAACATGGCAGCGTTCCAGCGCATCCAGGCACGATATGTTCGTTCGATGGCTTCGTCACCGGGGAATTCGGGTTCATCCTCGGTTGAAATCGTGTTGATGTAATCGGTGTTCAACGAGGTGGGGGTCGGAATGTGCAGCTCGTGGGAGCGACTCATCAAGCTGAGCAGAATCTCGCGGGCACGAGCGGGTCCGTGTATACGGGCAACGGCGTCGAGCGATTCGAGCCACTCTCTAGTCTCTTCTGGATCTTGATCTGGAGAGAGCGACGCAAAGTCGTTGTTAAAAATGGACACCGACATTCCCTTTCGTGGGGGACTTGTAAAAAGGCAGCCCTTGTATGGGCTTCTAAGAGTTTATCGGCTCGGGAAGAATTAGCGTGAGTATTATGTTGCGTAGATTGATACCAGAGAAAGTTGAGCCACCATGTCGCTAATTATCGGAGACCTAGCTCCCGACTTCACGCTTGTCAACCAGTTCGGCCAAGACGTCACTCTGAGCGAGTTTCGTGGCAAGAAGAATGCGGTTTTGGTTTTTTACCCGCTTAGTTTCAGTGGCATATGCACCGGCGAACTTTGCGAGCTTCGAGACAACTTCGACCGTTTCGTGAGAGAAGACGTTGAACTTCTAGCTATCAGCGTCGACTCAAAGTTCGTTCAAAAACTTTTCGCTGAGCAGGAGGGCTACAAGTTCTCTGTTTTAGCTGACTTTTGGCCACACGGTGGAGTTGCGCAGCAGTACGAAGTGTTCCTCGACGAGGCCGGTATTGCGAATCGCGCAACGTTCGTGATCAACAAGGACGGCGAGCTAGTTGCAAAATTTGTTACCGCACCGGGCCAGGCTCGCTCGCTTGACGAATATGACAAGGCTTTGGCTTCTCTGCATCAATAATCGTGTAGTGTTGTCGGAGTTAGAGGGCCTTTAGCTCAGTTGGTAGAGCGCCACGCTTACACCGTGGATGTCATCGGTTCGAGCCCGGTAGGGCCCACTATCTCGTAGGTTCATAGGTAGTATTGCCACATGGATCAGTCTGAATTCAAACCTCCCGTCCGTCTATCTATGACCGACGAGGAAATCTATCAAGCGCTCGGAAACGCTCAGGCGACCGAGGACGGACTCGCCAAAGCGATGGCAATCGTTGAAGAACAAGCCAACCTTCGCGAACACGACAATCAGTTGCACGCAGAGTGGCTCGCGCGCATGCAGGCCAGCGCAGATCCGCTAGCCAAAATCGCGCTTGAGAATGTTGATCGACTCAGAAACGGTTTAGAGCTCTTGCCTCTCGAGGTTTCAGAAGAAGAAATTCCAGTTGTCGTCGCCGAGGTTGTTGAAATCATCGAAATCGAAGTGCCTGCTGTTGAGGAGTTTGTTGAGCCAGAGCGGGACGCCTTCGAAGCGCTCTTGAATGAAGCGGCCAGCGAAGCCACCAGCGCGATATCGGTACCAGCCAATGTGTCGGCCCCAGCCGTTACCTTCGACGAAGATCTACCAGTTGAGCCGGCCGAAGAATTCAAGATTGCCGCTGACGAAGATGCTTTGGTATTCGAAGAGTCGATCGAGAAGCCAACTCGTTCAGGGTGGCGAGCAAACGCTGCCTTCTGGTTCATTACCCTCGGCCTAATTGTGCCTATGGTGGTTGCATATTTGGTTGCTGCCCAGGCTGTTAGTTTCGGGTCCGCGCTATCTGGTTTTGCACTCGGCACCCTCGGGGTCGTCGTTCTAGCGATTTCGGCGCATTTCACCGCTGCGCGCACTGGCGAAGCGTTTGTAGTCACAAAGCGGGCAATCTTCGGCGTTTTTGGTGCCTTTGTTCCCGGCCTCGTGGCTATTGGCTTCGCCTTCTCGTTGCTCATTCTCGCGTTAGTCTCGGGCGTCCAGTCGTTTAGCGGCGTATTTCAGCTCGGTGTGGGTTTCGGTGACATGGTCTTCGGTAGCGCCTCGGTAGCTACCGTGATTACTATCGCCACCCTCGTCGTCGTTTCGCTTGTTGCTGGTTTCGCGCAGGCTTCTCGGAGGT
>CAIJJH010000070.1 GCA_903820955.1 uncultured Micrococcales bacterium | reverse complement strand
GCATTGCGCGACTGCTTCCCGCTCGAGCGCTTCGAGGCCACCAGCCGTTTTGGTCACATTTTGACCTACGCCAACCTGCTTGGGCTATCGATCGAGCACACGGTGTCAACTTGGACGCCGCTGCTACTAAAAGGCGACCGAGCCAAAGCAACTAAATTAATCAGCGCAGCGCTTCCGAAAACGCAGGCTCGCATAATCATCCAAGGTGACCTATCGGTTATTGCACCGGGGCCGCTCAGCACCGACGACGAACGCGAACTTAGATCATTTGTAGAAATCGAGCAGGCGGGCTTGGCCTCGCGCTATCGGATGTCTGCTCTCAGCGTCAGCTTCGGCATGGAGTCTGGGCTCAGCGTTACGCAGATTCGCGCGACCCTACAGCGACTCTCGGGTGGCTCACTGCCTCAGCCAGTCGACTACCTATTAAACGACGCGGTAAAACGCTTCGGGCGCATTCGAGTGGTCGAGGACGCCAGGAGCGGCGGCTGCTTCGTTACCAGCACCGACGCGACCCTGCTAACCGAGCTCGCTAACGACTCGAGACTCAAGCCATACAACCTAATTCGCCTGGATTCAATTTGCCTAAGTTCACGATTTGCGCGCGACATTCTCTACTTCGGACTTCGCGAGGTCGGCCACTGTGCGATTCGTTCGGATCAGTCGGGTAAGCCGATTTCACCTCAGCGTTTCGTCGCCAACGCCGCCCAAAAGGCGGAGTCTGGTGACTGGGTTCAAACGGTAGCCAGATTGCGCGAAAGCGACTTGTCAATCAGTTCAAGTTCGGACGACGAGGCGATCATGCGTCAGATTTTGCTCGCCATCAAGAGCAAGGCAAAGATCTCGGTGGTCTTCACGGGTCAAAACGATGTCGAGCAGACAATGCTCCTGGAGCCGAGCGGCGTAGCCAACGGTCGAATGCGCGCGCGAGATCGCAAAGCTGACATCGAGCGAACGATTCCGATTGCCAACATTTCTTCAGTCAGTTTTCTTTAGTCGTCGGCACGAAATAGGCTATACGGATGACCACGGGGCCGCTAATCGTTCAGAGCGATAAGACCGCCCTGCTCGAGGTCGACCACCCGATGGCTGCCGACGCGCGCCACGACCTAGCGGTATTTGCCGAACTTGAACGAGCTCCGGAGCACATTCACACCTACCGAATCACCAGACTCGGGCTTTGGAACGCGCGCGCTGCCGGCCACGACGCAGATTTCGTGCTCGGCGTCCTGGATCGATACGCCAAATTTGCCGTGCCCCAATCGGTTCGCACCGACATCACCGAGACGATGTCACGCTACGGGCGACTCACGATTCTGCGTGGTGAAGACGGCGAACTCGAACTCTTCTCAGAAGACAAGCCCGTGCTGGCTGAGGTTTCGCGCCATAAGAAGATCAACGAACTGCTTGGCGGGAGAATCAGCGAGACAACGTTCAGAATCTCACCCTGGGCTCGCGGCCATGTGAAGCAGGAGCTCTTGAAGTTAGGCTGGCCGGCCGAAGATCTCGCGGGCTACACCGAAGGCACCCCTCACCTGATCGAACTGTTCGAGAGTGACTGGCAGATGCGCGGTTACCAAAAGCAAGCAATCGAAAAGTTTTGGGCCGGTGGTTCAGGAGTAGTTGTTCTTCCCTGCGGCGCTGGCAAGACCATCGTCGGCGCTGGCGCGATGACGGTTGCCAAGACAAACACACTGATTCTGGTGACCAACACGGTTTCTGCACGTCAGTGGAAGAACGAACTCCTCAAGCGCACCAGCCTTACCGAAGAAGAGATCGGTGAATATTCCGGCTCGGCCAAAGAGGTTCGCCCGGTGACGATTGCCACCTACCAGATCCTCACCACGAAGCGTAAAGGCGAATACGCTCACCTCGCTCTTTTGAACGCGAACGACTGGGGGCTGATCATTTACGACGAGGTGCACCTGCTTCCCGCTCCGATTTTCAAGATGACCGCCGAGCTGCAGGCCAGACGCCGCCTCGGGCTCACCGCCACGCTCGTGCGCGAGGATGGCAAGGAGGGCGATGTCTTCTCACTAATCGGTCCGAAGCGCTTTGACGCTCCCTGGAAAGAAATCGAATCACAGGGCTACATCGCGCCGGCTGCCTGCTTTGAGGTGCGAGTCGACCTACCCGAGCAAGAGCGTCTCGAATACGCGATTTCTAACCAGGAAGACCGCTACCGAATCGCTGCGACATCTCCCATGAAGATTCCGGTCATTTCGAGACTGATGGCAAAGCACAAGGGCGAGCCAACGCTGATCATCGGCCAATACCTCGACCAAATTCATACCGTTGCCACCGCGCTGAAGGTTCCGTTTATCACCGGTGAAACTCCAGTGGATGAGCGCGAAGTCTTGTTCAACAAGTTCCGGACGGGTGAAATCTCAACACTGGTCGTCTCTAAGGTCGCGAACTTCTCGATTGACCTGCCTGAGGCCTCGGTCGCGATTCAGATTTCGGGTTCCTACGGCTCGCGCCAGGAAGAGGCCCAACGCCTAGGGCGAATCCTGCGCCCAAAGGTCGACGGCAGAACCGCCAACTTCTACACGCTGATCGCGAGAGATACGGTAGACCAGGACTTTGCTCAAAACCGCCAGCGCTTCCTAGCCGAGCAGGGCTACTCTTACGAGATCATTGACGCCGAAGAACTGCTCTAAAAACTCGCAAGAGACACTCAACTAAGTCACAGCCTTCTTTCAGGTTTATCCAGCAAACTCTCAGCATGGAGACAATTAAAGTTCTAGTGGTCGACGACGAGTCGAGCATTCGCGCGCAGCTAAACCAAACCCTCACCTTTGGTGGGTTTACCCCTCACGCCGTTTCTACCAGTCAAGAGGCCCTCGAAGTCGCCAAGGTAACTCCCCCGGACTTCTTCATCTTGGACATCAACATGCCAGCCTTCTTGGACATCAACAAAGAGAACCCTGAGGAAAGCGGACGTAACGAGGGATTGGCGCTGGCCAAGGAGCTCCGCCGCCTGGGCCATACGGCACCAATCATGTTCTTGACTGCGAGGGACGATCGCGAGACCGAGGCTTCAGGCCTCACCTTCTGGGGTGACGACTACGTCGTGAAGCCTTGGAGTAACGCGGCCCTTCTCGCCCGTATGAAAGCAATTCTTCGTCGCTCTGGCAACGATGCCCACCGTCCTCGATTCCTAACCGTCGGCGAGGTCTCGGTCGACGAGGACGCCCACGAGGTCACCGTTGGCGGCACGCCGGTCGATCTCAGCCCGACAGAATACAAGCTGCTGACCTACCTGATGGAAAACCCGAACCGAGTGCTCAGCAAGGCTCAGATCTTGGACCACGTTTGGGAATACGACTTCAACGGTGAAATGGGAATTGTCGAATCCTATGTTTCATACCTGCGCAAGAAGTTGGACCCATTGACCAAACAATCCGTGGTAGTTACCAAGCGCGGCATCGGTTACATGTTTAAATCAAACTAATGAAATCGAAAATCGCCGAGGGCTGGGCGCGCATCTCCCTGCGCAGCAAACTGACCGCGTTCTCGGTTGCGATCATCGGTATCTTGCTGGTGGTGTCAAGCGCCGGAACACTCTCGGTGGTAAAGACATCCCTTCAGCAAAATACCGACTCAATTTTGATGACGACGGCAAAAACCTTGGCCGATGAAGACCCGACACT
>CAIJJH010000069.1 GCA_903820955.1 uncultured Micrococcales bacterium | reverse complement strand
GCCTCTTTTCAAGAAGTCGACCCCGGAATCGAACACCAGGACGATTTCCCGGCAGGCATCCCCGACCCCGAAACCTTGCCATCCGCGCAAGAGTACCTGGGCGACAATCCTCACCCTGTGGCTCAGTACTGGGCCAAGGCAAGGCCGTTCGATATGCGGCACGTCGGCTCCCCCATCTACTTCGAGGTCTCAGGCAAACCGGTTGCCCATCAGGCCGTCTGGATCAAGTCACTCGGTAATTTGCCGGACGACCCGGCAATCCATCGTGCAGCCCTCGCCTACGCTAGCGATTACACGATTCTGGAATCGATCTACCGCAGACACGGAATTTCCTGGGGTCATCCGGGGCTCAAGAGCGCTAGCCTCGACCATGCGATGTGGTTTCACCGAGACGGTCGCGCTGACCAGTGGCTGCTCTACGTGCAAGAATCGCCGAGTGCGCAGGGCGGCAGAGGTCTTGCGCTGGGCAAAATCTTCACCAGAGACGGGCGACTCTTGGCAACCGTTGCCCAAGAGGGCATGGTTCGAGTGCCCGAGCTGGCTTAGTCGCGAGTGAGTCTGCGATAAGTGCTTCTGTGCGGCTTTGCGGCCTCTGCACCTAGACGCTGAATCTTGTTCTCTTCGTAAGCATCGAAGTTGCCCTCAAACCAATACCACTGGTCTGGGTTGTCATCGGTTCCCTCGTACGCGAGGATGTGCGATGCGACTCTGTCAAGGAACCAGCGGTCGTGTGTGATCACCACGGCGCAACCGGGGAACTCGAGGAGCGCGTTTTCGAGGCTAGACAGTGTTTCAACGTCCAGGTCGTTTGTCGGCTCGTCGAGAAGGAGAAGGTTTCCGCCCTCTTTTAGTGTCAATGCAAGGTTCAGGCGGTTTCGCTCACCACCCGAAAGAACTCCGGCGGCTTTTTGCTGATCCGGACCCTTGAATCCGAACGCCGCCACGTATGCGCGGGATGGCATTTCAACCTGACCGACCTGAATGTAGTCGAGTCCGCCCGAGACGACCTCCCAGAGCGACTTCTCTGGGTCGATTCCCCCGCGACTCTGGTCGACGTATGAAATCTTTACGGTTTCACCGATCTTGAGTTCACCGCCGTCCAAAGGCTCCATGCCAACGATGGTCTTGAACAGCGTCGACTTGCCCACACCGTTCGGGCCGATGACTCCGACGATTCCGTTGCGAGGCAAGCTGAAGGTGAGCCCGTCGATTAACGAGCGGCCATCGAAGCCCTTCTTTAGACCCTTGGCTTCGAGAACGATGTTTCCGAGTCTCGGGCCGGGTGGAATCTGAATCTCTTCAAAGTCGAGCTTTCTGGTTCTGTCTGCCTCGGCAGCCATCTGCTCGTAGTTGGCCAAACGGGCCTTCGACTTAGTTTGGCGAGCCTTCGGGCTTGAACGAACCCACTCGAGTTCGTCGGTCAGGCGCTTCGAGAGCTTAGCGTCCTTTTTGCCCTGAACCTCGAGGCGTTCGCGCTTCTTCTCTAGGTAGGTCGAGTAGTTGCCCTCGTAAGGGTAGGCGCGGCCGCGGTCGAGCTCGAGAATCCACTCGGCCACGTTGTCCAAGAAGTAACGGTCGTGGGTGACGGCCAGAACGGCGCCAGGGTACTTGGCGAGGTGCTGCTCAAGCCAAAGCACAGATTCGGCGTCAAGGTGGTTTGTTGGCTCGTCGAGAAGCAATAGGTCGGGCTTCTCAAGTAGCAGCTTGCAAAGCGCAACGCGGCGGCGCTCTCCACCGGAGAGATGGGTTACTGCGGTGTCGCCGGGTGGGCACCGGAGCGCGTCCATCGCCTGCTCGAGCTGGGAATCGAGATCCCATGCGTCGAGGTGATCGATCTCCTCTTGGAGGTGACCCATCTCTTCGAGTAGCTTGTCGAAGTCGGCGTCTGGGTTGCCCATCTCCATCGAAATCTCGTTAAAGCGGTCAAGTTTTGCCCTGATGTGAGCCACTGCCTCTTCGACGTTACCCAGGACTGTTTTGGTCTCGTCAAGCGGCGGCTCCTGAAGAAGAATGCCTACGGTCGAGCCAGCGTTTAGGCGTGCTTCACCATTTGAAGGAATGTCGAGGCCGGCCATGATCTTGAGCACGGACGACTTACCTGAGCCGTTAGGGCCAACGACACCAATCTTCGCCCCAGGGTAAAACGCCAGTGTTACGTCGTCAAGAATTACCTTGTCGCCGTGCGCTTTACGCGCCTTAATCATCTGATAGATGAATTCCGCCATAGAAAAGCGCCTCCGCCTTGTTTGCTTGCTTCGAGTTATTTTACCCGAACCACTTGGCCCATCTGGTGAGCACTACTAATGCAAGCCTTGGCGGAGGCGCTAATCAAAGCCGACTCGACGTACGAGGGGAGGTTCGAGTCGGCGGCTTTTATCGGCGCTTGCCCGCGCCAACCAACTCTGGTTCTGTTGTTTCTTCTGGTTGCTCGGCCTGTTCTTCAACCTCGGGCTCGCGAACCAGGACGGTTCGAGTGAACACCGACGAACCCCAAGACATGTCATGCCCGAGGTTATCGGCTTCGATTTCGACCGATGTGCCGGCGCGTTCGCCGTTGTCCCAGTCTCGAACTCGAAGCTTGCCGGTTACAAGCACGCGATCGCCCTTCGAAACCGAGCCGGCGGAGTTGATCGCTAGCTGGCGAAAAGACGTGACCGTGAACCAGTTGGTTTCACCATCGATCCACTTGTTTTGGCTTTTATCGAACTTGCGATGTGAGGCAGCCAACCTAAACGAGGTGATTGGCAGGCCATCTTGAGTAACCAGATGGCGAGGGGTTGTCGCTACGAGACCAGCGACGGTGATTTGATCCGACATTTTGTTCCTTCCATAGGCACACGGCGTGAAGCCGCAGTAAGAAGGATTTTGTCAGCGAACAGGAGCGAAAAACGAGCCTAGAAAAATCTGTGGAGAGAAAATTTACTTCAATAAGTTGGAGAACGCGGCTCGCGCTTTCGCCTTCTTGGGCGAGACAACCGCATTGCAGGAGCCCTGGTTTGGGTTCTTGGCAAAGAAGTCTTGGTGGTATTCCTCGCCTCGCCAGAAGGTCTCGGCTGGGCTGAGTTCGGTCATTATGTCGCCGTCCCAGTGGTCTTTTGCTCGGCTGATTGCGTCCTCGAAAAGCACTCGCTGAGCGTCGTCTTGATAGAACATCACCGAACGGTACTGAGTGCCGATGTCGTTGCCCTGTCGGTTGAGCTGGCGTGGGTCGTGAATCGTGAAGAAGATGTCGAGGATTGTTTCAGCCGAGATTACGCTCTCGTCGAAGATTACTTCGGCGACTTCGGCGTGTCCGGTGTTGCCGTTGCACACAGCCTCGTAGCTCGGGTCGTCGCTTTTGCCGCCCATGTAGCCGACGACAACGTCGATTACACCTTGAAACTGCATGTAAGAAGAGTCGAGGCACCAAAAGCAGCCTCCGCCGAGAACGAAACTAGTCATGCTTCTAGCCTAGGCTGGTGCGGTGACCAAAAAACACCCAACTCTCGGCGTAATCTACGCGCTGGTTGGCGCTCTGCTTTTTGGCATCAACGCCAGCACCTCAAAGGTGATCATGGCCACCGGGGTTTCCGGCGCACAGATTGTGCTGTTCCGGTCGTTTGCAACGGCCCTGATTGCCGGGTTGGTGCTTCTTGCTACAAACCGCCAAGCCTTCAAGGTTCAACGTGACCAATGGCCGAAGTTGCTTGTCTTCGGTGTCATCGGTGTCGCTCTCATGCAATGGGCTTACTCGATGGCGGTGGCCAACCTTCAGGTGGGAATCGCCCTCCTGATTGAGTACACCGCAATCGTTTGGGTGCCCATCGCCGCCATGTTGCTGTTCAAGGAGCGGGTTCGGGCAAGAATATGGATCGGCGTAGCCTTGGTGCTCGCCGGTTTGGTAGTGGTTTCGAAGCTGAACCTGAGTGGCTTGAGCCTGGTCGGAGTCGGTTTTGCGTTTTTGGCCTCCGCGACCCTAACCGTTTACTTCATCATGGGTGAGCGAACCCAAAAAACTCGCGACAGCATGTCCACGCTTTTCTACACGATGACAATATCCGTGGTCTTTTGGCTCATTTTCTCGCCGTGGTGGCAATTCG
>CAIJJH010000068.1 GCA_903820955.1 uncultured Micrococcales bacterium | reverse complement strand
TTATCGGTAGAGAACACGAGCTGCACGCCAAGGTTGCGGTCTTCCTGCTCCTCGCGACGATTCTTGTCTTCGGCAGCGAGTTCCTCTGCCTCACGAACCATGCGCTCGATGTCTTCCTTAGGTAGCGAACCGCCGCCGGTGATGGTGACCGAAGCCTCCTTGCCCGTGCCCTTGTCTTTTGCAGACACGTGGACGATGCCGTTGGCGTCGATGTCGAAGGTCACTTCGATTTGTGGAACACCGCGTGGTGCTGGTGCGATGCCGCCGAGCTTGAAGTCACCGAGTGCCTTGTTGTCGCGGGTGAACTCACGCTCACCCTGGAACACTGCAATGGTTACCTCTGGCTGGTTGTCATCTGCCGTGGTGAAGGTTTCTGAACGCTTGGTCGGAATCGCGGTGTTGCGCTCGATCAACTTGGTCATGATTCCACCCTTGGTTTCGATACCCAGCGAAAGCGGGGTTACGTCCACGAGCATTACGTCCTTGCGCTCACCCTTAAGCACACCGGCCTGAAGGCTTGCACCAACTGCGACTACCTCGTCAGGGTTTACACCCTTGTTAGGCTCTTTGCCACCGGTGAGGCTCTTCACGAGTTCGGTGACTGCTGGCATACGAGTCGAACCACCAACGAGGACAACGTGTGCGATGTCGGCGACCTTGACTCCGGCCTCCTTGATTACGTCGTTGAACGGCTTCTTGGTGCGCTCGAGTAGATCAGCGGTCAACTGCTCGAACTGGGCGCGGGTGATGGTCTCGTCGAGGTTGGCTGGGCCGTTCTCGGTGAGTGAGAGGTAAGGCAACTGAACGTTTGCGGTCATCGACTGCGAAAGCTCTTTCTTTGCCTGCTCTGCTGCCTCTTTTAGACGCTGCAGCGCAATCTTGTCTTTCGACACGTCCACGCCCGAGGTTTCTTTGAACTTCTTGACCAGGTGCTCAACCACGCGCTGGTCCCAGTCGTCGCCACCGAGGCGGTTGTCGCCCGAGGTTGCGCGAACGGTGATGGTCGAGAAGTCTTCGTCTTTGCCTACTTCAAGTAGCGAGACGTCGAAGGTGCCGCCACCGAGGTCGAACACTAGGATCAGCTCGTCTTCTTTACCTTTGTCGAGGCCGTAAGCCAGTGCCGCTGCGGTTGGCTCGTTGATGATGCGAAGGACGTTTAGACCGGCGATCTCACCGGCATCCTTGGTTGCCTGACGCTCGGCGTCGTTGAAGTAGGCCGGCACGGTGATGACCGCGTCGGTTACTGGCTGGCCAAGGTAGGTCTCTGCATCGCGCTTGAGCTTGCCAAGAATACGAGCCGAGATCTCCTGTGGGGTGTACTTCTTTCCGTCTACGTCGAAGGTCCAATCGGTACCCATGTGACGCTTGACCGACGCGATGGTGCGGTCAACGTTGGTGACGGCCTGGCGCTTTGCGGTCTCGCCGACTAGCACCTCTCCGTCTTTAGTGAACGCAACCACCGATGGGGTGGTGCGAAAGCCCTCTGCGTTAGCGATAACGGTGGGCTCGCCACCTTCCAGCACGCTAACCGCGCTGTTGGTGGTGCCGAGGTCAATACCTACTGCACGTGCCATGTTTGTTTCTCCTTATAAATCCGACCCCTTGGGCCCGCAATCTGTCATTTTGGTACACAAGATTCAAAGTTGAGCCTTGATGACTCAAGTTTGAGACATTTATGAGCAAATGTCAAGTAAGTTTCCTGAGAGTTGAGTGTGAATGACTCAAGTTTTTTTGTTGTGGTTTTGGAACGTAAATCTAGCCGATTCTCACAGAGGTTTGGCTAGGGTTTTAGCCATGACCAATATCGAAGTGACTCCCCGCAAGCGTGCTATCTGGGCCTGGGCCCTCTGGGGCTGGGGCGAGCACTCGTACCCAACGATCGTGCAGACCTTTATCTACGCGACCTACATCGTTTCGCCCGTCTTCTTACTTAAGGGTCAGAGTCAAGACAACCTGACTCTTTGGTTCGGTGTCTCTGTGGGCATAGCCGGCCTAGTGGTCGCTCTGATCGCCCCCGTTATCGGGCAGCGTTCGGAGCGCTCGGGGCGTCGTAAGTTCTGGCTCCTGGTGAATAGCGCGATTTTGATTGCGATCATGGTCGCGTCGTACTTCGTACTGCCAGACCCACACCTATTCGTCTATGGTCTCGTTCTCTATGGGCTCGGCTTCATCGTTCAAGAAATCGCTTTAGTCAACTACTACGCCATGCTCAAGCAGGTAAGCACGCAAAAGACGATGGCTAGGCTATCGGGCTTCGCCTGGGGTCTCGGCTACGT
>CAIJJH010000067.1 GCA_903820955.1 uncultured Micrococcales bacterium | reverse complement strand
TGCCTCTTCGATGTTCTTGAGGCCGATTGCTTGCTCGGCGACGCCCGGAATCGGGAAGGTGCGAGAAACTGCACCGGCGGTCACGATGATTTGGTCGTAAGTCTCTTTGAACGGCTTGAGTCCCGGAACCTCGATGGTTGCGGTCTTCTTGGCGTGGTCAATGTTGGTTGCCTTGCCGGTGATTATGTTGGTTTTACGAAGGTGACGACGGTGAGAGATGACCGCGTGACGGGCCTCGATCGAGCCTGCGACAACCTCGGGTAGGAACGGCTGGTAGGTCATGTAAGGAAGTGGGTCGACTAGAGTGACCTCTGCTTCGTTCTTGCCGAGGAACTGTTCAAGCTTAAGTGCGGCGTAGAAACCGGCGTAACCACCACCGACGATCAGGATTTTAGGCATGTTGTTATTTTACTTTCTTTACTGAGTTACTAATTGACGACATCTACGTCGATGGCGGGTTTGCACTGGCAGACGTTTTGCTTCCAGCTGCAAAGTTCTAGGGCGGCGTCGCCAACCAAGTTGACGCCCGGGCCAGCTGCGAGTGCGTGACCCGCGAGCGCGTGAAGACACTTGACTCGAGTTGGCATGCCACCCGCCGAGATGCCTTCAATTTCTGGGACGTCGCCAAGCGCGGCTCGGTCGACCAAATAGGATTCGTGGGCACGCTCGTAGGCGGCGGCAAACTCGGGTTCGGCAGCCAGTCGGTCTTGCAATTCGACCATGACTCCCTGGGCCTCGAGTGTTGACAGCGCGGCGGTTGCGGCCGGCAAGGTCAGGTAATACATGGTCGGGAACGGCGTTCCGTCAGTTAGTCGGGGGGACGTTTGCACAACGATCGGGTTGCCGCAGATGCAGCGCGCTGCGACGGCCACAATGTCGCGGGCCTCGCGTCCGAGTTGAATCGAAACCGAGCGGATGTCTGACTCGGTTACAGGGGTTAGGTTCACTGTTTGATCACCGGGGATTCGACACCGGCACGAATAACGGTTTGCACCAGCGAACCCATCCAGTCGTTTTTGGTCGCGCTGATCTTGGTCGAGATATCTGTCGAATTGGTTTTCTCGGCGAGCGCTTCACCCACGGTTCCAGAGTTGTCTGATGCGTTCACGGTGCCAAGATCCATGACCACGTAAGAAACCTCACCGGGCATCACGTAAAACAGGCGGTTTCTAGCCTGAGCTCGCACAAAGGCGGGGTCGTTCCATCGGTTGCGCTGAACCTTTAGGTGAGTTAGTGACTCTTTGCTCGCTTTGACCTGATCTTCGAGGTCTGCGATGTTTTGCCGCTGCTCAAACCAGAGTTGAGCCTGCGGGGCTAGGACGAAGATTCCAAGAACAACCATCGACGCAACCGTGATGGTCTGAGCGTTCATCGTGATTCCGCGAAGCAACTCGGCTCGTTCAGCCGAAACAGTTGGCCTGCGTGCGCCACCACCAGGCCGGGTGGGTCTGCGCGGTGACGACACGATCTAAACCTGATTTCTTAGTTATTGAAACGAGGGAAGGCACTACGACCAGCGTAAACCGCACGGTCCATAAGTTCTTCTTCGATTCTCAGCAACTGGTTGTACTTTGCGACTCGCTCAGAACGAGCAGGGGCACCAGTCTTGATCTGACCGGCGTTGGTGGCAACGGCCAGGTCGGCGATGAAGGTGTCCTCGGTTTCGCCCGAACGGTGAGAGATGATCGCCTTCATGCCCTTGCTCTGGGCAAGTTCGATGGCGTCACGTGTCTCGGTCAGGGTACCGATCTGGTTGACCTTGACGAGAATGGCGTTACCGGCCTTCAGGTCGATGCCCTTCTGTAGGCGAGTCGGGTTGGTGACGTAAAGGTCATCGCCGACAAGCTGAACCTTGTCGCCAAGGTCGGCGGTGATCTTTGTCCAGCCGGCCCAATCGTCCTCGGCCAGTGGGTCCTCGATCGAAACCAAAGGGTACTTGGCAACTAGGCCGTCGTAGTAGGCAATCATTTCGTCGGTGGTGCGCTGGGCGCCTTCGAAGGTGTACATGCCGGTGGCCTC
>CAIJJH010000066.1 GCA_903820955.1 uncultured Micrococcales bacterium | reverse complement strand
TTCGCACCAACGCCTCGACCCGTCGGTCGAGGTTTCGATGCATCATGTCGGCAGAGCCGATGAAGTATTCGGGGTCACCGCCATTAGCAAAACTAAAGACTCGTGAGTGCTCGAGGTAACGCCCCAAGACGCTTCGAACCTTGATGCTTTCGCTCAAACCAGGAACTCCTGGCCTTAGCGCGCACATGCCTCGAACGAGAATCTCAACTTCGACCCCCGCTTGCCCAGCGCGGTAGAGCGCGTCGATGATTTGTTCATCAACGATTGAGTTGACCTTGAGCGATATTTTGGCCTCTTTGCCGGCTTCCTTGTGAGCGATTTCTCGCTCAATGCGATCGGTTAGGCCCTGGCGAACGCTGCCTGGCGAAACCAGCAGCGACTTGAAAGTTGCGTCCGGCGCATAACCCGAAAGCTGGTTGAACAGACGAGTTAGGTCTTCGCCAACGCTTTCACGAGTGGTTAGAAGCCCGTAGTCCTCGTAGTAGCGTGCTGTTTTCGGGTTGTAGTTACCCGTGCCAATGTGGCAGTAGCGGCGAAGTTGGTTGCCCTCCTGGCGAATCACAAGCGAAAGCTTGCAGTGGGTTTTGAGACCGACGATTCCGTAGACCACATGCACGCCGGCCTGCTCGAGCTTGCGGGCCCAGGTGATGTTGTTTTGCTCGTCGAACCGGGCCTTGATTTCGACCAGGGCCAGGACCTGCTTGCCGGCTTCGGCAGCCGAAATTAGCGCATCGACTATCGGTGAATCACCCGAGGTGCGGTAAAGAGTCTGCTTGATAGCCAAGACCTTTGGATCGGCCGCTGCCTGCTCCAAGAATGCTTGGACGCTAGTCGCAAAAGACTCGTAAGGGTGATGGAGCAGAATGTCGCGCTCGCGGATCGCCTTGAAAATGCTGGTCTTTTCGTCTTCCCCAGGAACCAGGAACCGGTTGGTGACCACTGGGTGGGGTGGGAACTTGAGTTCGGATTTCTTGATCGCGGCAATCTGGGTCAGACCAGTCAGGTCGAGTAGCGAGGGCAGGTGGTAGACGTCGTCTTCGCTGATCTCCAACTCGCGAACCAACAGCCCGAGCACTTCGGGGTTCATGTCTTCGGCGACTTCAAGTCGCACTGGTGGGCCGAACCTTCTGCGCAACAGCTCGCGCTCCAAGGCAATCAGTAGGTTTTCACCGTCGTCCTCGTCGACATCTAGGTCTTCGTTGCGGGTAACCCTGAACAGGTGGTGTTGAAGCATTTCGGTGCCCGGGAACAGCTCGCCCAGGTTCTGCCCGATGAGCTCCTCGATTGGCAGGAATCGGTAATTGCCCGTGCCGGATTCACCTGGAATTCGCACAAATCGCGGCAGCAGTGGCGGAACTTTTACCCTGGCAAACTGTTCGGTGCCGTCATCGAGTTTTCGGAACACCACTGCGACGTTGAGCGAAAGGCCCGAGATGTATGGGAACGGGTGGGCCGGGTCAACGCCGAGGGGGGTTAGCACCGGGTAAATCTGGTTGTGGAAGTACTCGTTCAGACTGGTCTGTTCGGTCTCGTTCAAATCGTTCCAACGCACCACCGAGATTCCGTGCTTGTGCAGCGCGGGTTCGATTTCATCGCGGAACAACGTGGCCTGTCGCATTTGCAGGGCGTGCGCGTTCTCGCGGATCGAGTCGAGCACCTCCTCGGCAGATTTGCCGGATGCCGCAATCGTGGTGAGCCCGGTTGCGATGCGGCGCTTTAGGCCCGCAACGCGAACCATGAAGAACTCGTCCAAGTTGGACGAAAAAAT
>CAIJJH010000065.1 GCA_903820955.1 uncultured Micrococcales bacterium | reverse complement strand
GCTAACCTGGCGTCGATAACCAATTGCTGCCCCTTGGTGAAGGTTTGGATTCCCACTAGTGCGGCCATCAGAGCTATGGTCAGGTAATTTGCACTCGCCGCAATCCGTGGGTTATCCAGCAATCGTCTGGGCACCAAGTGGCCAATAAATTTCCACGAATAGACGGCGGCAGAACCAACTAAAATGCCTAGCCAGAGGTTCATACCTTTGCCTTCCCGAAGTAGATGTTTACGAGCGCAACGACTACGAAACCGGCAACAATCACAGGGATACCCGCGGGTAACCAGATCGAAGTGACGACGGCCACCACAAGCGCAACTATTGCAGCAACCGAGGTGAAGACGGACTTGAGACGTGGCCAGACGAGCCCCACAAAAGCAGCGGCAGCGGCAGCATCTAAACCGTATTGCTCCGGACTGCCAATCAACTTTCCCGCATAGGCGCCGACGAAGGTCAGTGAATTCCAGAACACGAAGACCGCTACGCCGGTCCACCAAAAACCGCGCTTGCTGTGTTCGGGCGTCTCTCGCGACAAAGCCACGGCGGTTGATTCATCGATGGTTAGCTGAGCCGCAACCCCTAGACGCCAACCCTTAGAGCCGACAATCGGTGCCATCCTGATCGCGTAGAAGCCGTTACGAACGCCAAGTAGCCAAGCCGAAATGATCGCCGATGGCACTGCCGAGAGTCCACCTGAAGCCAAGACACCGACGAACGCGAATTGAGACCCACCGCTAAACATCAGAAGGCTGAGAACCTGCGTTTGCCAAATAGAAAGACCCGCGGTTACCGACAGCGCCCCAAAGGAAATGCCGTACAAACCGGTCGCGATGCCCACCCCAATCGAGGCAGCTCTCACGCTTCTCTCAGAATTCAAAACGCACCGAACCCCAGGAGTTCGATAGCCAATTGGGTTCTGGTTCTGAAACCATTGGCCAATTTTATCGAGTCCAAAAATTTGCCCACCCGGTACTTGGTGAGGCCTAAGTCCTTGGCAATCTGAGCGTCGCTAGAACCTGTCAACAGCGCCTTCAGCACTGCGGTTTGACTTGGGTCGGCCTGCTTTAGGCTGATAGCTAAGGCCCCGTGCAAAGCAGCCGGACCCTCGACCTCCGCTAAGAGCATGTCGATTCGCGATCGTTCAATCGCGATATCTCCCGCACCTAACTTTCGAGTCAACCGAAGCAGAGCAGTCGCTCCGAGTTCGTGCGAGACCACCCCAGCCGCTCCGGCTTTTAGCCAGGCCAGTTCGTCGGCCATCGAAACAAAGTTGGCCATGGCAATGACCTGTGCCCCGCTACCAGCGTCATCTAGAGCCTGCGAGAGTTGCTCGAGGTACTTCTCCATAGTCAAACCCGGAATACGCGACTCAACCAGAATTACGTCGATCAGGTAATTCCCCAGCAGCTCCAAAGCGCCTCGAGGATCAGCTGTCTCGAAAACAACTTGGAGATCCGATTGTGATTGCAATAAAAGTAGCCGACCTTCGCGAACCAAGTCATCGGCATCAATGACCGCGAGTCGCAAACCAAAACTCATTTTGATTCGACGACTGTCTTCAGATTTGGGAACATGGCTGCCACGGTGAAGCCGACACCTGGGGCTTTGGTTGCCTCTACGTTGCCTTCGT
>CAIJJH010000064.1 GCA_903820955.1 uncultured Micrococcales bacterium | reverse complement strand
GCCCAACTAGAGCAAAATTCAAGAAGTCCGCTGCCCCAGCGCCGGCGACAAAGAACTCGGCCATGTGAGAAATGTCGAATAGCCCGGCTTCGTTTCGAACGGCGTGGTGCTCAACCAGATCGGAGGTGTAGCGAACAGGCATCTCCCAGCCACCGAAGTCGGTGAACTGCGCGCCAAGTTTGGCGTGTTCTTCGTAGAGCGCTGTCTTGCGGGTCACGGAGTTCTCCAAATCTGGTTGGCGTTCTGCCAACCGAGAACTCCCCCTCTGTCGCTGTGCCTGAGAGCTTCACCGCTTTCGCGGTTTTCACCTTGGGCGAGGTCTTGAGACCTTCTTTTCAGAGTTGCCTATTCGCTGCGGTTTGATCACCTGAGAGATTCTGGGGAGGATTGCTCCTTCGGTGCAGTACTAAAACTGCTCTCCCGCAACGCTTTATTACGGCTATCAAGTTATTACCTAAACAATACCAACCTTGAGCGCGCACTCCTGCTAACCTGAGCAGACAACGCAAGTTGTTCTTTCACCAACCACTCAGGGGAAGCCGGTGTAAACCCGGCACTGACCCGCAACCGTAAATGCCTTTGGCATGAGTCGGAATGCCTGATTGGAACGTAGAAGACTCCAAAAAATAACCGTCGAGGTCTACGGTCGGAGTCGAGTGGGCTCTCGCCTACCGCCTTCGCAACCCAGATCGCGCTTACGCGAAGGGTCTCTAATGAGAACCAAATCTGGATTGCTTATCGCAATCACCCTAGCCAGCAGCCTTGCGCTGTCTGGCTGTGCAGCAAAAGAAACAATCGAACCAAAGACAGCCAACTTCTTGGCTGGCAAATTCGTTACCACCGCAAACGGCACCTATCTTGACGGTTTCACCCCCGGCAAGCCGGATGTGGGCTTCACACTCGAAGCAATCGCTCAACTCTCGCAGGCCCCAAGCATCGACTTATCAAAGGTCGAGAAGTGGGCCTTGTCTACGACCGCACAGGTTCTTGACGAAAACGGAACGCTCAACTTTGGCTTGGCCGCCAAATGGCTGTACGTGTCAATGCTCGTGAACTACGACAACCAAACGCTTCGGGACTCGGTCACAACGAAACTAGCAACCTACTGGGACGCGCCGGTTACCGGTGGCGCTAGCAGCAGCTTCGACCTTGCCTGGGAGGTTCTAGCTCTAAAGTCAGTCGGCAAAAATGATGAAGCCAAGCGGGCCGCAGCAGCGCTATCAGCAATTCGCCGCTCCGACAACGGTTGGGGCACCGACCTGTCGGCTGCAACGACTTCGAGTTCAACCGATGCAACCTCAATCGCCTTGATGGCATTCCTCGCCACCGATTCGACCGAACCGGCAGCGGTGGCCAAGGCCTGGCTCAAAGCCAACTTGCACACCGATCACTACGAGGCCTGGGGTGACGTTGATGTCAACGGAACCGCCTACGCGACCATGGCTCTGCACGCGGCTGGCGAGGACGTCAGCAAACTGCAGGCGTGGCTAAAGGTTCAAGTAACCAAGGACGGCGGGCTAAAGACACCATGGTCTAACGGCAAGGGTGACACCTTCGCGACCGCGCAGGCTTACCTGCCACTAATCGGCGAAGACTACGTGGGGCTCACGAAGTAATGCGTCTTTCGCTCCGGGTTGTTCTGATCTCGCTCGTCGCACTTGTTGCGGTCGGCGCGTTGATCAGCGCGCCCGGGGCGAAGCACCAGCCATTGAAAGCACAATTCACTGCGGGCTGGTGTGATTCGAATGGCGTTTCGCAAACCATCGAGGACGCCACGGTAACCACCAGCTGCGCGATCGACTTCTCTGGAACCAGCTGGGAGCTTTTCGCTGCCGCCGGCAACACCGTGACCGGAACAAGCCAGTACCCGATTGGTTTCGTCTGCAAGGTGAATGGCCAACCCGCAGCGCAAACTTGCGATCACACCCCGCGTTACGACGAGGGCACCTGGGCTTTCTTCATCGCCGCCCCCGGCGAAACCAGTTGGCACTACGCCCTAACGGGAGCATCGTTGCATCAAACGGTTTGTGGCTCTGCCGAAGCCTGGCTATGGGTGCCGGCAAACGCGACGCCCGAGTCATCAATGCCTAAGACCATTCCCGAGACACGCAAATGCCAGTAAATCCATTTCGCGCAAGCGCGCTGCACCCGGCGACCTGGTGGTTTCTGGGTCTAGCACTTGCGGCAATCGCCAGCCTGTCGAGCGACATCGCTGTTGAGCTCGGAGTAATCGCCGCGGCAGTTTTCGTCATGCTCACCTGCAGAGAGCATGCCCCTTGGTCGAGGTCTGTTCGCTTCTACCTCTGGATCGGCGCCTTCGTGGTGTCGGTTCGCGTCCTGTTTCGAATCATCTTCAATTCGTCTAACCCCGCCGACGCTATCGCATTTTCACTAGTACCGATCGACCTAGCCGGAATCCACCTGCTTGGCGATGTGACCTGGCAAACGCTCGAGAGCGCGGCCGCCGATGGTCTGCGACTTGCCGCAATCGTGATCGCGATCGGCATGGCCAACACGCTGGCGAACCCGAAACGACTTTTGAAGTCAACTCCCGGGGCCTTGTATGAAGTCGCCACGGCGATGACTGTCGCCATCAACCTAGCGCCCCAGCTAATCGAAAGCCTTCAGCGAGTTCGCAAAGCCCGATCGCTTCGTGGCCGAAGCAAGGGCATCTCGGCACTCAGCAGCATCGTGATTCCCGCGCTCGAAGACACCATTGAGCAGTCCCTCGGAATGGCTGCCAGCATGGACGCGCGTGGCTTCGGGAGGCGTGGCAACCTCACCACCGCCCAACTCGCGACATCTCGCGCGCTTTCTCTCGGGGGAATCCTGCTGATTTCGTTCGCTACCTATTTTCTTCTTGCTTCCAACTCGCAATCTTTGGCGATTTGGTTGCTCGTCACTGGCGTCCTGGCCATCGCGCTGACGATCAGGATTGCCAGCAGACGAAACCTTCGCACCCGCTTTCGGAGGCAGAAGCCCGGCAAGAAAGACACCTTGGTCGCCGCAATCTCACTGGCCGCCGTGATTCTGGTGGTGGTGCTTTGATCGAGTTCGTAAATCTAACCTTTGGCTACCGCGGAGCCGAGTCGCCCGTGGTGAGCCGAGCCAACTTCAAACTTGCGGCCGGCGAGTTCACTCTGGTCTGCGGGCCAACCGGCAGCGGCAAGTCGACCCTGCTAAAGCTCTTCAATGGTTTGGCTCCCCACTTCACCGGAGGCAACCTGCAGGGGCGAATACGTTTCTCTGGCGTCGATGTAACTGGCAGAAAGCCGCACGAACTCGCCGAACTGGTTGGTTATGTGAACCAGCAACCCGAAGGTTCGTTCGTGGCCGACACGGTTGCCGAAGAGCTCGCCTACGGGCTCGAACAACTGGGGGCCACGCCGGCCGCGATGGAATCGAAGATTCAGGAATACGCCGAGCTAGCAGGAATAGCGCACCTGCTTGAAGCTCCGCTTTCTTCACTCAGTGGTGGCCAGCAGCAGCGAGTGGCGATTGCAGCAGCGATGGCCGCTGGTCAAAAAATTCTCGTCTTGGACGAACCCACCTCGGCACTCGACCCACTAGCCGCCGAAGAATTGGTCACGCTGCTCGCAAGGCTTTCGAAACAACAGGGCATCACGGTCTTGCTGGCCGAACACCGCTTGGAGCGCGTCCTCGAATATGTCGATTCGGTAATTGTTGTGAACGGTGATGGTTCGGTGGTCAAGAGCGCACCACGTGACGCGTTCAACAACTACCGACTTTTGCCGCCGGTGGTCGAATTTTCGAAGCGAGTCGGAATCGAACCAACCGCCCTAACAATCAACGAGGCCAAGTTGGCTTCAGTCAAGCCACTCGCATTCACAGGACTTGAAGCCTCAATTTCAGGTGAATTGGCGATCAGCGTGGAAAATCTCGAGGTTACCTACGGAAAAACCGAGGCCATTCGAGGTGTCAGCCTGAAGGTGCACGCGGGCGAGGTCGTGGCCCTTATGGGCGACAACGGTTCGGGCAAGTCGAGCCTCCTTTGGGCGATTCAAGGTTCCGGGCAGCGGACTTCGGGTAGCGTGTGGAGCGCCAAGGGCGACCCGGCCAAACTTAGCGTTATCGAGAGACTGGGCGCAGTTACGCTAGTGCCCCAGCGAGCCTCCGACCTGCTGTTTTTGAATACCCTCGCCGAGGAGCTAGCCGAGTCCGATCGCTTCAACGATGTAAGCCCAGGCGAGACCGCCAAACTTTTTCTTCAACTTAGCAATCGCACCGACCCGAAGCAACACCCTCGCGACCTCTCGGCCGGTCAACAGCTCGCCTTGGTTTTAGCCGTGCAGTTGGTCAAAGGAGCGCCGATGGTCCTGCTCGACGAACCAACCCGAGGGCTCGACTACGAAGCCAAGCGCCACCTGGCCAGAGCCATTGAGAAGCTAAAGGCCTCGGGTCGAAGCGTGTTACTCGCGTCGCACGATGTCGAATTCGTGGCGCAGCTCGCCGATCGCATCTACCTGCTCGAGGCGGGGTTGGTAAAAACAACCGGCACGGCCAGTGAACTGCTTGGTTTCGGAGGCGTTCTGCCGACCCAGGTTGCGCAGATTACCGAGCAACCGGGTCTACTTTTAGCCGAGCAGGTGATCGCCGGTTGAAAACATCACTCTTTTCTAGGATCGTGATTGCCCTGACGGCATTCGCCAGTTTGGCGATGTTCGCTTGGCCGCTACTCATTGAGTCGAGCGGCGCCGATGAGAGTCGTGTCGCTCAAACGGTCTTCATCGTCCTGATGCCGCTGCTACTCGTGGTCGTTTTGGTGGAGTTTGCTTCAGGCGGCTTGGATTCGAAGCAACTCGCCCTTCTGGGAGTCTTAACCGCACTAAACGCAGTGATTCGAATTCTGGGCGCCGGCACGTCCGGAATCGAAACGGCATTCTTCTTGATCATCATCGGCGCCTTCGTCTTCGGCTCGGGGTTCGGTTTTCTGTTAGGCAGTGGCTCGCTTCTTGTCAGTGCTCTACTGATGGGCGGGGTTGGCCCGTGGCTACCGTTTCAAATGATGGCGGCGGGGCTAATCGGGCTAGTCGCAGGGCTTTTGCCAAAACCGAAGAGCCGCTGGCTTGAGCTGCTGGCTCTGGTTGCCTTCGCGATTGTCGGCGCGTTTGTTTACGGGGCACTGATGACGCTTTGGAACTGGCCGTTCCTAGCCGGTGTCGGCACCGACATTTCCTACCTGCCAGGCGCTTCGCTAGGCGAAAACCTGCTGCGGTTCTTCAAGTACGAATCGCTCACCGGTGGATTGCTCTGGGACACCGGTCGGGCAATAACCACGAGCGTCTTGATTCTGTTAACGGCACCGGCCCTACTGGCCACCCTGAAGAGAGCAGCCAGCAGGGCCGGTATCAGTCGAAAAGCTAGCTGATTGACTGCGGAACGGCAGCAAGAACCACGGCTAGAAGGCTAGCGGCAAGCACCACGCCAACATTGATCTTCCAGGTGTACTTGATCTCCTTGCGGACGATGTGCATGACCAAACCAACCGCCATGACTAGGTCTAGACCAATTGCCGCGGCCACTGCCCAGCCCTGAGCGAATGCGAAGGCGGGGACGTTTGCAATGACGCCAACTTCAAAGGCGCCCTGTGCGATTACCAGACCGACTACTCCGATTAGCTCGAGTAGAGCGATCAATCGAACGAGGCTCTTTGGAATCTGCTTGCTCCAGGTCATACCGGCACCAACCAGAGTGTCTATCGAAGCGGTGAGCTTGAACTTGCCGGCCTTGAAGAAGACCATGCCTACGAATGCGGTCAGAACCCAACCGCTGATTGCTAGTGCATAAAACATTGATTCTCCTTGATGGTTGAGACTTGGGGGTTTACTATAAAAGTAGTAAAGCACGGGTTGACTTATTTAGTCAAGTCCACCTTTACTATTTGTTGGAGGTGTCATGGAACTCGTCGCAAATTGCGAGCGCAAAGCCGAGGGCTGGGCAGTTGACGTGCCCGAGCTCGACCTCCACACCAGTGCCAAACGCCTAGACAAAGTCGTTGACCTCGTCAAAAAGGTGGCAATTGAAAAAGGTGCCGAAGACAACTGCGAACTGGTAATCAAAGTTATTGCGACCATGCCCGGGATCATCTGCGACATTCAATCGGCGCAGCACAAGATGAAAGAGTCCGCCAGGCTTCAAGAAGAGGCGTCGAGCGAGATTCGCAATGTCGTTGCCCGAATGCGTGAGCAAGGTCTGACTCTTCGAGACATCGCCGTATTGCTTGGCGTAACCCCGCAACGGGTTGCGCAGCTAATGCCCTGCGAGCAGTAGCACTCCCCCGCAGACCACAACCCACAAGACAACGGCAGAAACAAGTTGCCAGTCGCGAAGCATGGCCTCGGTTGG
>CAIJJH010000063.1 GCA_903820955.1 uncultured Micrococcales bacterium | reverse complement strand
GGCAACCCAGCGCTTAGTCATTAGTGCGCCTAGTGACACCGCGATGTAAACCACGGTCAGAACCGAACCACCGATGAGCAATTCCAAGTTGTTGAAGATTCTGGTTGACGCCGCGACACCGGAGTCGGCAAGCACAGCGGCGGGCTGGCCGAGTCCGACAATTAGCGCGTATGCGTAGGGGGCGAAGATTGCGCCAAGCGGCAGTGGGATCCAAAACAGGTAGCCCAGTCTGCGAATTCGCATTAGCGCAACAACAGCCAAACCGAGCAAAATTAGCGGAAGCAGGCTTGGAGCGCTGGCGCCCTCGATCGCCAAAAGAAGACCGGCCAGAGCGACCCAGCTCCAGGTTTGACGGTTTGACCTTGCCGAACCGAAGCGACCGATTCCGGCTGCTCGGGTTATCGCTAGAACGAGCCAGGGCAAGCAGATTGTGGCCACCACTTCTGGCACCCTTGCCGAACCGAGCCCAACGCCAAAGGTTGGCCAAAGCGCATATGCCAAGGCTGAAAGGTTTCTGACCCAGGCCTTCTTGGTGGCGAGCCCCGCCACTCGCCAAGCTCCAGCGAATGCCAAAGACCTTGCCGCAAATAACAAGAAACCGATCGAAAGCTGAGGCGCCCAGAAAGTGGCCGAACCGAGCATGAGCAAAACCCAGTTGAATGGGTCGCTTGGAGCGATAAAGCCATCACCGATGGGTTGCCAACTTGCGCCGGCGCGCGCAAAGAGGTGCGAGAGATCTGGGCTAAGTGGCAAGGCGCTACCACCGGTGACAACACCGACCGGAAACAGCTTCCAGGACGCCGCTGCTAGGAGGATCACAAACAGCCAGGCAAAGCTCTCACCGAAACCCTTCGCTGGTTCTTCGTTCTCGTCGGCCCTGGCAAAGGCAGCCAGATTTTGTTGCGATTCATCGCGATCGGCACTCGCCCGATTGGCCAGCCTCACCTCGCCCCAACTGGCGCGCAGAGGCTTCAGGCTCGCGAGAGTGACCTTGGATTGCTTCGGAATGTTTCGCCTGCTCTGAAGGCGTCTAGGAGCGCTAAAAAAGCCCCAAAAACCGCTGTATAACTCGGCCCAGATTCGATCCGGTCGTTTTTGCGCGATGCGATAAATGGCTCTCAAAAAGCCCATCGGAATCAGGGTGAGCCAATAAAGCGCGACCAACCAGATTGGTGAGTAGACCATTCTCAGGTGAATCGTCGCCTTGCGGCGTTCTACCTTTAGAGACCTTCCAAGCTCGACGCCTTTACCGTCGTAACTAACCCGCGCGGCCGGCTCTACAGCGACTCGGTAACCCGCCATCCTGGTTCGAATCGAAAAGTCGATGTCGGCGGCGAGTTCTGGCGCGTTCTCGTCGAAGTTGCCAACCTCGGCAAGAAGGCTCGAACGAAACAGCATTCCCGGTGCACCAACGGCTAGGACATCGCCAGCTCGGTCTCTTTGACCCTGGTCGAATACTTCGGAGACCGGTGAAAATGCATCGCCGAGCGGGGTGAGCGTGAGGCCAAGTTGGGTGATGATTCTTGGGTTGGCACTCGAGACGAGTTTTGGGCCAATGATCGCGGTTAGCTCGGAACGCGAGGCCGCCTCGAGCAGTGCCGAAAGTGCGCCGGGTTCGGGGTTTGAGTTAGAAAAATTGAGCCAAACCCAGGTGTTTGGGTCTGGCTCTACGTTTAGGTTGACGATAGCCGAGGCGACACTCGAACCTAAAGCGGTTCGGGCCACGCTGCCGTCACTCGAAACCAGTGAGGCGATCGTCTCGATCAATTTGGTTTAGGCGAGCTTCTTGAGCTTGCGGCGCTCGCGCTCCGATAGTCCGCCCCAAATACCGAAGCGTTCGTCGTTGGCCAATGCGTACTCTAGGCACTGGGCCTTTACGTCACAGCCCGAGCATATTTTTTTCGCGTCTCTTGTCGAGCCGCCCTTTTCTGGGAAGAATGCTTCTGGATCGGTTTGAGCGCAAACTGCGTCAGCCTGCCAGGCCAGCGGGTTTTCGTCTAGGTCGTTCGAGTAAGCCCCCGAGACGCCAAGCAGAACTGGATCGATGAACCAGTTATCTGGAATGCGGCTGTCTGAACTCATGTCTTCAGTACCTCTTCTGTGGCCGAGTATCGGATTAGTTCCTTGGGTGTAATTACACTGGTGTTATTCGTTCAAGTCAAGTTGAAATTTAGCAACTCTAAAGGTTTGCTTGAGGCTTTGGTTATCCTTAACCCATGGCAGTACTAGTCACCGGCGGAGCCGGCTACATCGGTTCACACGTCGCACGCCTCCTCGGACCAAGCACAGTGATCGTCGACGATTTTTCTGCCGGCGTTGAAACTCGAGTTTCCGGTCTGGCCGTTGAGAGAATCGACCTCTCCTCCGCAGACGCAGCAGCCAAACTCGAAGTGGTAATTCGGGAACACGGCATCACCGCGGTGGTGCATCTCGCAGCCCATAAAAAGGTCGGTGAATCGGTCGAAAGACCCGAGTTCTACTATCTTCAGAACGTCGCCGGCTTTGCAAACGTTCTGACGGCAATGCGCAACACCGGAGTGGACAAACTGGTCTTCTCGTCGAGCGCTGCAACCTACGGCATGCCAGACGTCGAACTAGTCAAAGAAGACACACTTTGCCAACCGATAAATCCATATGGTGAGACCAAACTGATCGGTGAATGGATGGCTCGCGATGCCGCCGTCGCCTGGGGTCTTCGCCACGTGAACCTTCGCTACTTCAACGTTGCAGGCGCCGGTTGGCCGGAACTCGCCGACACCGAAGTGGCAAACCTGATACCGATAGTTTTCGCAGCCATCAAGGCTGGCGAGAAGCCGAAGGTATTTGGTGACTCGTATCCGACAGCAGATGGCTCATGCATTCGCGATTACGTCCACGTTCTAGACCTTGCCAAAGCGCACCTTTCGGCACTCGAGTATCTTGACCGCGATGATCGAGATCACGCAACCTTCAACGTTGGTTCTGGCAGTGGTTCGAGTGTTTTTGAGGTTCTAGATGCGATTAGACGCGTAACGGGCAACAACTTCGAAGCCGAAGTGCTCCCCGGCCGAGTCGGTGATCCACCCCGACTTTGCGCAGACACCTCGAGAATCGAGAAGCTGCTTGGGTGGCGTGCCGAAAGCAATCTAGAAGAAATCGTTCGTTCGGCTTGGGACGCTATTTCTTAGAGCTCGCTAGCGATGTAGCCGGTTCCGCTGCCACTAAAGCTGTAAAACTTGGCGTCGGCCGTCGCGTAAGCAGCTTCACCGCGGCGCAAAACCACCCGCTCCTCGAGGGAGTTCGAAACCGCGATTTCGCCGGAAATGCAAACCACAATCGAATCCCCCGGAAGCGAGATGTCGGCTAGCAGGTTCCGCCCCGAAACATCAACCCGGTGCAGACAGTAGTCATCACTGATTGCTGGATATACCGACAGTCCGCGCAAAAGTTGTTTCGAATGAACGACTTCACTTTGCTTTGCAACTTCTAAGTCAAGAACATTCAAGAACTCTTCAACGTCTACATGCTTTGGTGTCAAGCCGGCGCGAAGAACGTTGTCGGAATTGTCTTGGATCTCGAGACCCAAGCCGCTCAGGTAGCTGTGTGGCGTGCCAGGGGGCACCGTCAGCGCCTCACCTGGTTGAAGAGTGAAGTGGCGCATGAACAAAGCCAGAAGCGCGCCCTTGTCGGCACCAAAATGTTCGAAAATGGTTTCAAGCAGCCGATGTTCTGGGCGCTTAGAGCCGGTTAGATTCTTTTTCAACTCGGTCACAAGTGACTGATACTGCGCTCCGGCAAGCACCTCGGCAAAGAGCGCGTCTGGCTCAGTGTCGGCTATCGCTATGAGTTGCTCGAGGGTCACCGCGTTTTCGGGTACGAACGGAGCGAGAGTTTTCAGAATCTCGACGACCTCAGATCCGGGTCGAAGTCCGGCCAAGACCTCAAACTCCGTTATGGCTACAAGCGACTCGCTTTTCGGGTTCGCATCTTTATAGGAGCGATTAGGGTCTGAGACTGGAAGGCCGGCTGCATCTTCGCGAGCAAAGCCCTGTTCGGCTTTTACCCTCGATGGGTGCACCTGAATGGAGAGAGGTATAGCCGCGGCGAGGTACTTGAGCAGAAAGCTCAAAGGCGCATTTCGCACCGCGGCAAGCGATAAACCGCTTTGGGTCTTAGCCGGTGACCCGGCATGGTTGCCAAACCAAACCTCCGCCATCGGGCGACCGGTAGATTCGAGCCCCAGAACCTCGGTCATGAGTGTTGTCGATCCCCACGCGTAGTCGCGCGCTTGGTTCTCGATCTTCTCGATCACTTTTGCTCCCAGGGTCGTGAAGACAAGTTTAGTTGCGCCGCTAAACTTGCCCCTAGTAAGGAGGGTGTAGCGATGAACAAGAAAACTTTGGCTTATATCGGGATTTTCATCGTGATGGCGGGCGATGCCGTTCGAAACACCGTCTCTTGGGCTGGTTGGGGTGCGATCTGCGCGGTGATGGCTGGTTTCATGATCACTTGGCTGGTTCGCAATAAACCGGTAACCACCATAAAGCAGGTCCCTTGGCCACTGGCGGCGCTGCTCGGTCTGATGCTTCTCAGCAGCATTTGGTCAAACTACCAAGTCATCACCTTCGGCGTCTTTTTTATCCAACTGATTCAAACCTTCTTTGCGATCTTTTTGGCAGCCGCCTTCAGCTGGCGCGATCTCCTGACACTTTTCTCAAACGTGATTCGAGTGATCCTCGGTGCATCCATTCTCTTCGAGCTTTACGCCGCGGTGATTGTCCGAGGTCCGGTTGACGCCGTCTTCAAGCTCTACGAGGGCAGGTTCCCTCCATCACGGGACTTCTACTGGTGCCGCGGCAACCTTTTCAACGGCGGTCGAATCCAGGGAATCCTCGGCAACTCAAACATCCTCGCCTATGTTGCGATGCTCGGAATCATCCTGTTCTTTGTTGAACTGACTCTTCGCGAGTCGAACCGCTGGGTCAGCTTCGCCAGCCTTGCCACGGCGATCGCCGCGCTGGCCGACGCCTGGTCGATGACAGTCAACTTCGCTCTAATCGCGGTGGCTATCGCAGCCGTGGTATCGATCGCAGCCGAAGGTCAAGACAAAGAGACCAGGCACCGCTACTACCGAACTGCCTGGTGGACTATTGGTGGCGCGGCTCTGATCGTTCTCGCCTTTAGAGCTCAAATATTCGGCCTGTTAGGCAAGAGCCCCGACATCTCGGGCCGAACCAAGATCTGGAAGTTGGTGCTCGGGCTAATCGATCAGCGACCCCTCCAAGGTTGGGGTTGGACCAGCTACTGGATTCCGTTCCTGAAGCCATACAACGGGTTGGTGAAGATGCACGGTGTCACCTACCTGCAGGCACACAACGCCTTCTTGGACGTGTGGTTGCAACTCGGAGTTTTGGGTCTCGGTCTGTTCATCGGATTGATTGTCTACACGTTTGTCCCGCTTTGGAGATTGGCAGTTCGCCACACGAGCCCTCTTTACCTATGGCCGATACTGGTCTTCGTCGGATTGATAGTGCAAAATCTCACCGAAAGCAGGTTCCTGATCGAAATCGGTTGGGTTCTGCTTGTCTTGTTCGCGGTCAAGGTGCGAGACCCCGAGGACTCACTCGAACCAAGAGTCGATGACCTTAAAAGAGCTCGTTTGCTCTTTGGAGGTCTTCGTCGAAGTCAATCTCTACCGCGTAAAGATCGCTGATATCTACAGGCTTGAACTTAAGTGAATCGAGTTCGATGGCCAACTCGATGCCTCGCTCGAAGTAGTCACCGTCGGCAACCTCCTCTAGACGTTTGATCAGTGCCGCCTTGTCGCTCGAGCCAACGAAGTTGATTCCTACAGCTTCGCCGAGAGCATCGACTACCTGCTTTGAAAGTTCGCCGATGAAGCCGTCGGCAGCCAAGGTGTATTTGACCTCTTCATCGGAAACTTTGGACGTATTCACCGCTACGAACGATTGATTCGCCTCGATGAGAGGAGTGACCCTTGTGAGCACTTCCGGGTGGAACACGACGTCACCGTTTAACCAAAGGACACCGCCGTCGCCAGAAGCGCGAAGCGCCTTCAGCAAACTCTTCGACGTGTTGGTTTGGTCGTAAAACTCGTTGTAGACAAAGGTCGCAGAAGGAAACCTTTCGATGATCGCCTCAAGCTTGAAACCGACCACGATCATCGCTCGAAAGTCAGAGCCGAAGGCTGCTTCAAGGTTGTCGAACTGCTGTTTCATTATCGACCTGCCGTCTCGAAGCTCGGTGAGCGGCTTGGGCAGAGGGCGGGCAAGGCGTGTGCCCATGCCAGCGGCAAGAATTACGACCTGTTTAGACATGCGTCAAGTCTAAGGAATCACGAGCACTTGACCCACGCGAATGCTGTCGCTGGTCAGTTTGTTGAGTTTTTTCAAGATTGCCACCGTGGTTTTGAGGCGGGTAGCAATTGCACCAAGCGAGTCTCCGGCAACGACCTTGTAGGTTTTCGAGCCTGGCACGACCGAAACCTTAGCCGTCGCTACCGAACCGGTAGGAATCGAATTCAAGACAGCCGCCGCGACATCCAAGTACTCGATTCCGGTGCCACGCAGCGACTTATAAATTCGCCAGCTCGGGACCGAGTGCTTTTGACCACCCGAAATGTAGTAGCCCGCACCGGTGATCACGTTTCTCACGAATTTTCCCACTCGTTGCGGGTCTTGCGAAAACATTGCGCAAGTTACTTCGCTTAGGTGGAAAGGTTTGCCGGGCCAAGAAGGAATTGCCTCCGGATCAACCGCATAAAGACTTCCTGCCGAAGTGAGGTAAACGGTCCCCGCACATTCAACAAGACCGCCAGAGTAATTGGCCGTTTTGATTGCTGAGATCGCCGAGTCAAGAGCGCCCCGGGCCGGTGGCAAATTCAGAACAGAGAACGCATCCGGAGAGGTGAAGGCGACCAATCTGTTGTAGGCATCCACGTAGTAATACTTTTTGGATGTCCTAGCTTTTAGAACGGAGCCGGGTGCGAACACCGCTGGGCCACTGGCTAGCTGAGCAAGAGCGGCATCGCCAAAGGCGGTTGAGGGTTGACCTAGCGTGAGTTTCAGGGAGTCTAGGTCGACGCGAGATGCCATCGGGCGCTTTTGTTGAGCTGCGACCAGAAAAACCGCACCTTCGGTGTTCTCTGCAAGCAACGGAGCCGAGATTGCATCGCCTGCGTTTGAAATCGAAGCAGTGAATTCTGCGCTCACCTCGGGAGAATCCGCAACAAACTCTTCAGGGTTGCTCAGAGTTCGTCGTCCGGACGGAGTCAAAAGGAATGTGCCGAGATCGTTGTGGACAATCGGTTGAATAGTCTGATTGTTGTAAACCAGTGATAGCCCCGGCGAGGTCATCGTTCCCGAAGACTTAGTGAACCAAACTGAGAAGTCCACCTCTGCGGCTAACTCGGGAGAGATCTCAAAGAACTGACCGCCGATATAGACGCCGAGATTACCCGTGGTCGAATTCGTGAATAAGGTAGCAGGCTTAGCAATCGGCTGACCCCAGGGTAGGTCGCTGAAAGCACTGAGTTCGAGTGCACTCCGAGCCGGAAGGTGCAGACCTTCGGCGGTAACGCTCGCGTCATCGAGGATTTCCCGTTTGGTCCCGTTTTGAACCAGGTAACGATTGCCGTCGGTGTCAACCACGAGCGACGTAGCTACGCCACCAACCGGTAAGGCAGCCAGCTGGTTTGCTGTCAGAGTCACCGCCTGCGTGCAATCGAGGCTCAGGGTCGTCGCTATCGCGCAACTGGCGACCGAAAACCTTTGACCGGAGTCAAGCATGAACAAGGCGCCGGTTGGAGACTTGACCAGGCGAGTGAGGATTCCTGCATCGGTAAAGGAGTTCAGATAATCCTCTGAAATCGTCCCGAGCGGACCGAGCGGGCTCAGGGAGGTAACCAGGTCGGGTATGTCGATTAGGTACTTCTTGTTGTCAACGATCAGGTACGTGCCAGAGGTAGCGCTCTTCAGGAGGAACCCACCACCGATGGTGCTTCCGAACCAATCCGAATAGAATCTCCAAAAGTTTCGGTTGCCATAAGCGCTACAAGCATCTCCGCTGCCATAAAGGT
>CAIJJH010000062.1 GCA_903820955.1 uncultured Micrococcales bacterium | reverse complement strand
TGTCCAGCCGGCCCAATCGTCCTCGGCCAGTGGGTCCTCGATCGAAACCAAAGGGTACTTGGCAACTAGGCCGTCGTAGTAGGCAATCATTTCGTCGGTGGTGCGCTGGGCGCCTTCGAAGGTGTACATGCCGGTGGCCTCCGAGTAAAACTCGGTGGCGGCTACGTCTAGTGCGAGCGCAATGTCTTTTCCGAGCACGTAACCGGCGTTCTTGACCGCCTCGGCAATTAGGTCTAGGGCCGCCGCGTTGGTCGGGAGCTCGGGAGCGAAACCACCCTCGTCACCAAGCCCAGTTGAAAGACCGCGCGAGTGAAGCAGAGCCTTTAGGTTGTGATAAATCTCGACGCCCCAGCGCAGTGCTTCGCTGTATGTCTCGGCGCCCAATGGAACAATCATGAATTCTTGGATGTCGACGCCAGTGTCGGCGTGAGCGCCACCGTTGATGATGTTCATTAGCGGAACAGGGAGGGTTACGCCCTCGTTGTTGCCTAGGTATTCGTAAAGCTGAAGTTCGGCCGATTCGGCAGCTGCGCGAGCGGTTGCCAGAGAAACACCCAGAATAGCGTTGGCGCCGATGCGCTCCTTGTTTGGAGTGCCATCGAGAGCGATAAGCGCTGCGTCAACCGCGCGCTGGTCTGAGGCTTCGATTCCCTCTACCGCATCGCTTACTTCGTCAAGAACCGCGTTTACGGCGTTCAGAACACCCTTGCCCTGGTAGCGGGCCTTGTCGCCATCGCGTGACTCGTGTGCTTCGAAAGCCCCGGTCGATGCGCCTGAAGGCACAGCTGCGCGGCCAAAGGAGTCGTCTTCGAGAAGAACCTCGACCTCAATGGTCGGGTTTCCGCGGGAGTCAAGGATCTCGCGAGCTCCTACAACATCAATTTTCGACAAGGGGTTCTCCTAAATATGTTTTTCAAAATGAGGGGGCGAAGGCGCCTCAAAAAACGCCTTTGTAATGCCTCTAGTCTACCGATTGCCCGATGGGGCGCACGTCCACGCTCTCGAGTGTGCTGGTGTTCGGGCCGATGAGCGCAAAGGCGTCGTAGCCGTTCGCCGACATCGTTTCGAGCAGCAGATTCAGACGCTTTGGCTTTAGTTCGAGGCGAACAATCGCGCCCTGAGCCCAGAACTGGCGCTGCATAGCGAAGGCGTTCTTCATGGTGGCGACCGAGTCGTCTTCGAGAATCAAAACCAGCGAAGGCTGCTCTTCTTCGAGTTCTTCCTCAGAAACCAGGTCGACTACGCGCTCAAAGCCCAGCGAAATGCCGACCGCCGGCACATCGGTGCCCAGCCAACGACCAACCATGCCGTCGTAGCGACCGCCACCGCCGATCGAAGAACCCGAAGCCGGGTGATCGATTTCGAAGATCGGGCCGGTGTAGTAACCCATTCCGCGCACGAGAGTCGGGTCGTAGCGCAGACGCCCCTCCTCGACCAGTTCGAAGATGTGAGCGAGTTCTTTTGGCACAACCGTGGTGTCGACGTCCAAGAACCAAGCCTCAAATGCCTTGCCGACCTTTTCACCCAAACGCCCGGTGAGTTCGGCGACAACGCCCGAAAGTTCGATTTTGTCCAGCTTGTCAATCGTGATCATCGCCGAACCGTGGTCGCTCTCGGCAACGCCTAGTTCACTCAGAAGCTTGATCAACAGCTCGCGGTGATTCACGCGAATCACGGCGTCGGTGAGACCAAGCACGTTCAGCACGTTGAGCGAAGCGCTCAGCAGCTCGATTTCGGCCAGCGAGGAAGCATCACCGATGATGTCGATGTCGCACTGCACAAACTGGCGGTAACGACCCTTCTGCGGGCGTTCGGCGCGCCAAACGGGCCCGACCTGAATAGCTTTGAAAACACTCGGCAATTGAGCGCGATTGGTTGCGTAGTAACGAGTCAGCGGAACGGTTAGGTCGAAACGAAGTCCCAAGTCGGCGAGTTCGCCATTGCTAGCAATCGCTTCATCTAGCTCGGCCCCGCGCTTTAGCACCCGGTAGGCAAGCTTTTCGTTGTCGCCGCCCTGCCCTGAGGTTAGGCGGGCAAGCTCCTCGAGCGCTGGAGTCTCGATTTCTTGAAAGCCGTGAGCCATGTAGGTGCCGCGAATAAGATCCAGAATCGAGTCGCGCTTCTTCTTCTCGAGCGGAAGAAAGTCACGCATACCTCGAGGCGGGTTCACTGGGTTAGCCATGTCTCAAGTTTGCCAGAGGTTATTCAGAAGAGCCGATGATTCCTGCGTCACTTGCTTCCAAAACCTCGAACTTGCGAATGTCGCTCATCAGGTCTCGAACCGCTGTGCGCAGCGCACGTTCCGAGTCGAAACCGGCGGCCTTTGCGATCGTGACAATGGTCAAAAGAAGTGTGCCGAGCTGCTCTTCGGAGTCGATGGCTAGCGGGGCGTTTTCTTGGTCCAGTAGGCCCAGCTTCTCAGCCTTACCGATCACCTTGTTGGCGAGGGCCAGAGCCGGCATCGACTTCGGAACCCCGTCGAGCACAGACTCGCGCTCTGGCTTTTCGCGCTTCTTGTGATCGTCCCAGTTGAGCATCACATCGGCACCAGTTTCGGCCTTAAACTCGGTCTTCTGCTCGGCGTCACCAAAGACGTGCGGGTGGCGAGAAATCATCTTCGCCTCCATCTGCGCCGCGACGTCCTGAATGTCGAACTTTTCACCTAGCGAGCCGGACGACGCCAAATCGCTGTGAAAGACAACCTGGTAGAGAACGTCGCCAAGTTCTTCGCGAATCATTGCCGCGTCCTTGGTTTCGATGGCGTCGATCAGCTCGTAGGTTTCTTCGAGCAGATACTGCACGAGCGATTCGTGAGTCTGTTCGGCATCCCACGGGCAACCACCTGGGCTGCGTAGCTTGTGAGCGGTTGCGATGAGGTTATCGAGGTTAGTCATTTGGTTCCTTCTTGGTAAATACTTGGGCGAGCAAAACCCAGGCCCACTCAATCATTTCTTTGTCGCGCAGGGTCTCCCCAGCGGCATCTTTGGGTAGTGGCACGGTTAGCAACTTGGCACTCTGCAGGTACTTGAGCCCCGGGTACTGGTGGCTGAGGCGAACCTGCTCGATTTCGAGAAGTTCGACCGGTGAGATTCTGGCGTGAGTTCCGAGCATCATTGCATCCTTGACGCCGAGCCTGTTGGCCTGCTGACGAAGTTCGGTCACATTGATTAGGTTAATCACGCTCTGCGGGGCAAGCCCGTAGCGATCTTCTAGTTCTTCGAGAATCACGTCGAGGTCGGCTCTGGTGTTGCTCGCGTTCGAGGCGGCCGAAAGCTTGTGATATGCCTCGAGGCGCAGTCGCTCGGAGTCGACGTAGGTTGACGGAATGTGTGCGTCCACCGGCAGTTCGAGCTTGAGTTCGGCAGGGGACGCCTGCTTTTCTCCCTTGAAGTCCGAAACCGCCTCGCCAATCATGCGCAGGTAAAGGTCAAAACCGACTCCGGCGATGTGCCCGGATTGTTCGCCGCCGAGCAGGTTGCCGGCCCCTCGAATCTCGAGGTCCTTGAGCGCCACCTGCATGCCCGAGCCGAGCTCGTTGTTGGTGGCGATGGTGACGAGGCGATCGTGCGCGATGTCGGTGAGCGGCTTACTGAGGTCATAGAAGAAGTACGCGTAAGCACGCTCGCGGCTTCGACCGACGCGTCCGCGAATCTGGTGAAGCTGGCTGAGTCCGAATCGTTCGGCTCGGTCAACGATAAGCGTGTTCGCGTTCGGAATATCGATGCCGGTTTCGATGATCGTGGTCGAGACTAGGACGTCGAACTTGCGCTCCCAGAAATCGACGACAACCTGCTCCAACGCGGCTTCGGGCATTTGGCCGTGAGCTACGGCGATTCGTGCCTCGGGAATCAGTTCGCGCAGTTGGCTGGCCACCTTGTCGATACTCTCGACGCGGTTGTGAACGAAGAAAACCTGACCTTCGCGAATCAGCTCGCGTCGAATGGCCGCTGCAACCTGCTTTTCTGAATAGCCGCCAACATAGGTGAGAATCGGGTGGCGATCTTCGGGAGGTGTGGCCAGCGTTGACATTTCACGAATGCCAGTGACGGCGAGTTCCAAGGTGCGTGGAATCGGGGTCGCGCTCATCGAGAGCACGTCCACGTTCATTTTGAAGTCTTTGAGCTTCTCTTTGTGCTCGACTCCGAAGCGCTGCTCTTCGTCGATGACCAGGAGTCCAAGGTTTTTGAACTCGATGTTGTTCATCAAAAGTCGATGGGTTCCGATGACGAGGTCGACCGTGCCATCCTTGAGGCCCTTGATGGTCTCTCTGACCTCTTTGTCGCTCTGGAATCGGCTGAGGCTGCGAACGTTGACCGGGAAGCCCGCGTAGCGACCGATGTAGGTGTCGGTGTGCTTGCGAACCAGCTGCGTGGTTGGCACTAGGACGGCAACCTG
>CAIJJH010000061.1 GCA_903820955.1 uncultured Micrococcales bacterium | reverse complement strand
TCTGCCCCAACGTAGTCGTCGACTAGCACCTGCCAGGCGTTCGCGATGTCAAACATGGACTCATCGGCGTAGTAGTCAAACAGGCGCTGGTAGCGAATACCGGCAAGTTCTTTACCAAGCACGGTTTCGGTTACTGCAGCAAGTGCGTCCTCGCCGTTTTCGAAGCCGAGTTCCTTGGCGTGAGCCGGAATCAGCGCCTTGGCAAGCAGGTAGCCGCCAACGACTGCGTATTCGATCTCTGGGCCAACCGCGAGTGCGAAGTTGGTTGGCAGGGTCCAAGGAGTAGTCGTCCAGGCGAGCAGCTTGACTCCCGCGAAGCGCTGCCCTTCGAGAATCGGGAAGGTGACTGTGACGGTTTGGTCTTGGCGATTGCGGTAAACCTCGTCGTCCATGCGCAGTTCGTGATTTGAAAGCGGGGTTTCGCATCGCCAGCAGTAGGCAAGCACCTTAAAGCCCTCGTAGATCAGGCCCTTCTTGTGAAGCTCCTTGAACGCCCAGAGCACGCTCTCGGTGTAAGGGGTGTCTAGAGTCTTGTAGTCGTTGTCGAAGTCGACCCAGCGAGCCTGACGAGTTACGTAGGTGCGCCACTGGTCGGTGAACTTGAGGACCGAAGAACGGCAGGTGGCGTTGAACTTGTCAATGCCATACTTCTCGATTTCGAGACGACCCGAGATTCCGAGCTGGCGTTCGGCCTCGACCTCGGCAGGTAGTCCGTGGGTGTCCCAGCCGAAGCGGCGCTCGACGCGGTAACCCTGCATGGTCTTGAAACGCGGGACCATGTCTTTGGCGTAACCGGTGAGCAGGTGGCCGTAGTGAGGCAAACCGTTGGCAAAAGGAGGGCCGTCGTAGAAAACGAACTCCTCCGCACCTGCGCGTTGAGCGAGGCTGGCCTGGAATGTTCCATCGGTCGCCCAAAAGTCGAGGATGCTCTCCTCGACCGCTGGGAAGCTCGGTGACGGGTTGACTCCCGCGCCCGTGTTTCTCTTCGGGTACATTCAATGGCTTTCTGGCTTACGCAAAAGGTTCTGCAGTCAATGTTAACCTTATACAAACGCCGATTTTGGAGACTCTCCCAGTGAACGAACGCCCGACTTACATGAACGCCGCCGACGCGCCCGAAAAGGTTAGCGTCGAGGGTCTCGAAGAAAAGTGGTCGGTTGCCTGGGATGTTGCCGGTGTTTACAAGTTTGACCGCTCAAAATCGCGCGCCGAGATCTATTCGATTGACACTCCCCCGCCGACCGCATCGGGCTCACTGCACGTTGGTCACGTCTTTTCTTACACGCACACCGACGTCGTAGCGCGCTACAAGCGCATGACCGGCCTCGAGGTTTATTACCCGATGGGTTGGGACGACAACGGGCTTCCGACCGAGCGTCGAGTTCAGAACTACTACGGGGTTCGTTGCGACCCCTCGCTGCCATATGACCCCGCCTTCACGCCTCCCTTCGAAGGTGGCGACAACAAGTCGTCGAAGGCTGCCGATCAGATCGCGATCTCGCGCCCTAACTTCATCGAGCTTTGCGACAAACTGACCACCGAAGACGAGAAGCAGTTCGAGAACCTCTGGCGAAGACTCGGCGTTTCGGTCGACTGGGACCAGACCTACCAAACTATTTCGAAGGACGCCCAAGCCGTTTCACAGAAGGCGTTTTTGAACAACCTTGCTCGCGGCGAGGCATACCAGTCGATGGCGCCAACCCTCTGGGACGTCACCTTCAGAACCGCAGTCGCCCAGGCCGAGCTTGAAGACCGCGACCAGCCAGGTGCATATCACCGGGTCGGCTTCGACGGCCCAGACGGCAAGGTGTTCATCGAGACCACGCGCCCGGAGTTGCTGCCAGCCTGCGTTGCACTGGTTGCTCACCCCGACGACGAGCGCTACCAGAGCCTGTTTGGCAAGACCGTAAAGACTCCGATTTTCGGTGTCGAAGTGCCAGTTGTCGCCCACCGCCTCGCCCAGATTGACAAGGGTTCTGGAATCGCCATGATTTGCACCTTCGGTGACGTGACCGACGTTATCTGGTGGCGCGAGCTCGACCTACCCAACCGCGCAATCATGGGCTGGGACGGCCGAATCATCTCGGAGTGCCCAGAAGCCATCACGAGCGAGACTGGCAAGGCCGCATTTGCCGAGTTGGCCGGCAAGACCACATTCTCGGCCAAGACTCGAATTGTCGAACTGCTGCAGGAATCGGGCGATATGGTCGGCGAGCCAAAACCGATCACCCACCCGGTCAAGTTCTTCGAAAAAGGCGACAAGCCTCTTGAGATCGTTTCAACCCGCCAGTGGTACATCCGCAACGGTGGCCGCGACGAGGCAATCCGCTCTCGCCTCATCGAACTGGGAAAGCAACTCAAGTTTCACCCCGACTTTATGCGCGTTCGCTACGAGAACTGGGTGAACGGGCTTACCGGTGACTGGCTAATCTCGCGCCAGCGCTTCTTTGGCGTGCCGATTCCGGTTTGGTACGCGCTCGATGCCGATGGCAATCCCGACTTTGACAAGGTACTGGTTCCCGATGTCTCGAACCTTCCTGTCGACCCGTCTAGCGACGTCCCAGCAGGTTACGAAGAGTCACAGCGCGGTGAGCCAGGCGGCTTCTTGGGCGAGGTGGACATCATGGACACCTGGGCGACTAGCTCGCTGACCCCTCAACTGGCCGGTGGCTGGATCGCCGACCCCGAAAAGTTTGCCAAGGTGTTCCCGTTCGACCTTCGCCCTCAGGGCCAAGACATCATTCGCACCTGGTTGTTCTCTAGCGTGCTTCGCGCCGAGCAAGAACACGGAAGGCTGCCCTGGTCGGACGCCGCGATTTCTGGCTGGATTCTCGACCCTGACCGCAAGAAGATGTCGAAGTCGAAGGGCAACGTTGTTGTTCCCGCCGAACCAATCGACAACCACGGAGCAGATGCGGTTCGCTACTGGGCGGCCTCGGCTCGACTTGGCACCGACGCGGCCTTCGACGAAGGTCAGATGAAGGTCGGGCGTCGCCTCGCGATCAAGGTTCTGAACGCCGCCAAGTTCGTGCTTTCATTCGAGGCTCCAGCAGGGGCAACCGAAGTCACCGAACCGGTAGACCAGGCAATGCTCAGAGCCCTCGCAGAGGTCGTAGCAGGCGCTACCGCGGCCTTCGAGGCCTACGACCACACCAAGGCTCTTGAACTTGCCGAGAGCTTCTTCTGGGGCTTCACCGACAACTACCTCGAGCTCGTGAAAGACCGCGCATATGGCCAGGGCGACGTCACCGAGGCCCAGCAGGCATCTGCAGTCGTAGCTCTCCGCCGCTCGCTTCACGTAATGCTCCGCCTGTTCGCTCCTTTCTTGCCGTACGCGACCGAAGAAGTTTGGTCCTGGTGGCAGGATTCTGGTTCGATTCACCGGTCTTCATGGCCGAAAGTCGACGAACTGGCCGACATACCCACCGACCACGACGGCCTCCTAGAGGTTGCCTCGAGCGCGCTATTTGGAGTGCGCAAGGCGAAGTCCGACGCCAAGGTTTCGATGAAGGCCGAGGTCGCCAGCGCAACTTTGAAAGCGCCGAATGCCGACGCCATCGCGCTGATTGCCGGTGACATCAAAGCAGTTGGACGCATCCACGAACTGACAATTGCTGCGGGCACCGAAGTTGAAATGATCGATGTGGTTTTGGCCGATATCGAGCAGTAGGCTCGATTCATGACTTGGACCCCAGAGAACCCTTTCGCTAACCGCTCGACCCTCGCTTACGAGCTGCCGCCATTCACACAAATTCGCGAAGAGCACTACCTACCGGCCTTCTACGAGGGCTGCTCCCTGCAACTCGCCGAGGTGCGAAACATCATCGATCAAGACTCGGTGACCTTCGAAAACACCATCGTGGCCATGGAACTCAGCGGCCAGACTCTGATGCGCATGCTTTTGGTCTTCTTCAACAAGTCTTCGAGCGATACCAGCCCCAGCCTCGACGCCATCGAGGCCGAAATTGCGCCGAAACTCGCCGCTCACACCGATGCGATTCAGCTGAACCCGCAGCTCTGGGCGCGCATCAAGGACCTTTACGAGCGCCGCGAAAACCTCGGACTTGACGCCGAGTCTGACTACTTGCTCGAGCGCTACTACCGCGACTTCATTCACGCCGGTGCGCACCTAACCGCAGAACAGCGCGAAACCCTGAAGGGCTACAACGAACGCCTATCGACTCTCGAGACCGAGTACGGGCAGAGGGTCCTCGCCGACGCCAACGACCTCGCGATCACCATCGATGACGTCACCGAACTCGACGGTCTAACCGAAACCCAGATTGCCACCGCCGCCTCGGCGGCCAAGGAGCGCGGGCTCGAGGGCAAATGGGTCATCCCAATGGTGAACTTCACCGGGCACCCGCTGCTTTCTTCGCTAACCAACCGCAACCTGCGCGAGCGGATCATGAAGAACTCGCTAATCAAGGGCGGTCGTGACAACGACCACGACGTTCGCGACATGGTCAAGGAGTTTGCCAACCTGCGCGCCAAGCGTGCCGAGTTGTTTGGCTTCAAGAGCCACGCAGAATACGTGATCAGCAACCAGACCGCCGGCACCCCTGCCAATGTGCACGGAATGTTGCGCCGGATCGCGCCGGCCGCAGTTCGCAACGCACGCGCCGAAGCAGCCGACATCCAGGCAGCCATGGGCGAGGGCGAGGTTGAGAGCTGGGACTGGGACATCTACACCGAGAAGGTCCGCCTCGAAAAGTACAACGTCGACACCGCCAAGTTCAAGCCTTACTTCGAACTCGAGCGCGTGCTCGCCGATGGCGTCTTCTTCGCCGCGAATAAGCTCTTCGGCATCAGCTTCAAGGAACGCAAAGAGCTCGTCGCCTACCACCCGGACGCCCGGGTCTTCGAGGTCTTCAACGAGGACGGAAGCGAACTAGCCCTATTCGTATTCGACGTCTACGCGCGCGAATCGAAGCGCGGCGGAGCCTGGATGAACAACCTGGTCGACCAAAACCACCTGTTCAACCAGAAGCCGATCATCGTAAACAACCTGAACGTTCCAAAGCCGCCAGCCGGTGAACCAACGCTTCTCACCTTTGATGAAACGACCACTCTGTTTCACGAGTTTGGCCATGCGCTTCACGGCATGCTCTCGAACGTGACCTACCCGCGCTTCTCGGGCACCTCCACCCCACGCGACTTCGTCGAGTTCCCTTCACAGGTGAACGAGATGTGGATTCTCTGGCCCGAGGTTGTCACCAACTACGCTCGACACTTCGAGACCGGCGAGCCACTGCCACAGGAGTGGATCGACAACCTGAACGCCACCGAGACCTTCAACCAGGGGCACGCGACCACCTCATACCTGCAGGCAGCAATTCTCGACCTCGCCTGGCACGAGCTTGGCTCTGACGCCAAGATCCACTCGGTCGAAGGTTTCGAAGCCGACGCAATCGAGGCTTACGGACTGAACTTCCCGCCGGTTCCGACCCGCTACCGCAGCACCTACTTCACCCACATCTTTGCCGGCGGCTACTCATCTGGTTACTACGGCTACATCTGGTCTGAGGTTTTGGATGCTGAGACGGTCAACTGGTTCAAGAGCAACGGCGGGCTGACTCGCAAGAATGGCCAGCACTTCAGGGACACCTTGCTGTCGCGCGGTGGAACCAAGGACGCCATGGAGTTGTTCAAAGACTTCAGAGGCACCGAAGCCTCGATTGAGCCGTTACTTAAGCGCCGCGGCTTGCTGTAATAAGCCACACCGCAACACCGGCTAGAAGCGCCCAGAAGGCCGCTCCGATGCCAGCTACGGCAATGCCCGAAGCACCGACCAAGAAGGTGATGATCGCGGCTAGACGAAGCTTTGGCTCTTCGGTAGCACTCGTGAATGCAGAAACGATGGTTGGAAATAGCGCTACGCCTGCCGCAGCCAAAATCAGCTCGCGCGGGACAGCCGAAACGAAGCTGACAGCTGGTGCTGCCAGTAGCGCCAAGACCAGGTAAAGCACTCCACCAGACACCGAGGCAAGCCAACGCTTTTTGGGGTCTTTGTGGGCGTGTTCGTTGGCATTGAGGGCAGCGGTGATCGCGGCTAGATTAAGCGCGAATCCGCCAAAGAACGACCCGGCGACAGTGGCGGCTCCGGTTGAAATCAAAGTTGTTCTGAACGGAACCTCGAAGCCAAAACTCTTCATGATCGCGATGCCTGGAATGTTTTGCCCAGCCATCGTGACGATGTATAGCGGAATACCGATGCTGAAGACCCCAGCCAGGCTGAATTGCGGCTGCACCAATTCGAGGTGTGGCAACAGCGACATGTTCAAGGCGTTGATTTGGGTGGTCAGTGCAATCAGGACGAAGGCCAGGGTCACCGAAACCGGTGATGCCCAGATTGGCGCGAACCGGTAGAGCACCAGCCAAACCGCCAAGACTGGCAACACGACAAGCGGCGCTTTGGTGATCGATGCGAATGGTGCCACGCAAAAGCTAAAAATTACTCCGGCGAGCATCGCGCTTGCAATCGGTTTGGGAATCTGAGAAACGAGACGCCCGAGCGCAGGCCATAACCCCGTGAGCATCAAAAGTAAGCCTGTAATCAAGAATCCACCGACCGCTGTGGCAAAACCGAGCTTTAGAACACCCGCTGCCACGAGCATCGCTGCTCCGGGCGTCGACCAGACGATAGAAATTGGCATCTTGAAGCGCCAGCTCAGAACGATGGAGAGCACCCCATAGCCAACAAGCATGAAGAAAATTGCCGAAGCCGTTTGCCCGCTGGTTGCCTGCAATCCGGTTAGCGCGGCCAGGACAACGCCAATTGAAGCGGCGATTCCGGTGATTGACGCGACGAAACCGGCTAGTAGCGGCGCGCGCATTTTAGGCCGACTTGTCAGCTTGGCGCTTGAAAGGTACGACCTGAGGCATCGCGCCATTGACGACTACGTCTACCGTGATCTTGACGGTGCCAGCAATGGCGCTACCTG
>CAIJJH010000060.1 GCA_903820955.1 uncultured Micrococcales bacterium | reverse complement strand
GAGTTTCGCTCGTGGCCGCTAGTGCAAACCGTCCAGGTTGACGGCGTCTGTGCCGAGGTAATCGCACCGGCACCAGACGCCTCCGCGGCCACCCTCGAATACGCGGTCGAGATAGCCAGGGGAGTCGCCGAGGGTCTTGGCGTGACCGGCGTGCTCGCGGTCGAAATGTTTGAAACCGCCGACGGGCGCTTGCTGATCAACGAGCTCGCCATGCGACCGCACAACTCTGGCCACTTCAGCATCGAAGGATCGATCACCAGCCAGTTCGAGCAGCACTTGCGTGCGGTAGCCGGCCTCCCGCTCGGTTCGACCGAGCTCACCAACGAGAGCGCTGTGATGGTGAACCTGCTCGGGGTAGACGAAACCAACGACTTCGTCACGCACTACCGGCACGTCATGCAACTTCACCCGCACGCAAAAATTCACACCTACGGCAAGGCTGCCCGCAAGGGTCGCAAGATGGGTCACGTCACTGTCGTGGCCTCCGAGTCCGGTTGGGCTTTGGCTCAGGCGCGCGCCGCTGCCGAGGTTTTGCTTCGCGGATAGCAAAATTGTTTAGGTAACTGACAGGAGACCGCTTTGGCTCAACCAATCGTCGGCGTAGTAATGGGTTCGGATTCAGACTGGAACATAATGTCTGACGCCGCCCAAGCGCTCAAAGAATTCGGCATCGAATACGAGGTCGAGGTGCTCAGCGCACATCGCACCCCCGAGAAGATGATCGAGTGGGGAAAAGCTGCAGCCGGTCGCGGCATCAAGGTGATTATTGCCGGTGCTGGCGGTGCGGCGCACCTCCCAGGCATGTTGGCTAGCGTGACGACTCTGCCAGTTGTCGGCGTCCCCGTTTCTCTCGCAAAACTTGACGGCATGGATTCCCTGCTTTCGATCGTGCAAATGCCCGCGGGAATCCCGGTGGCTACCGTATCAATCAATGGCGCACGCAACGCCGGAATCCTGGCCGCCCGAATCATCGGCAGTTCAGAACCCGAAATGGCAAAAAAACTGGCAGCGTTCGGTGAATCCCTGAAGGACACCGTCGCCGAGAAGAACGAGAAACTGAAATCTCAGATATAGGCAACTCCCTATTCAGACGCTTCGACACTGCAACACCACAGCAGATGCGAAAGCGTGCAATCTTCCTGCTCGTTTTAGGTGTGCTTCTGCCTGGCAGCCCGCAACTTTTAGCCGGCAATCGCAAGCTCGGCAAATTCGGAGTGCGCGCCACCCTGTTCGGCTGGGCGCTGCTAGTTCTTCTCGGGTTAATCTTCTTGGTCAAGCGCTCTTGGGCTTTCACCATCGTGGCGACGCCCTCGATCAGCGCCATTGTCTCGGTGGCACTCTGGGTCTTCGGAATCGGGTTCGCCGTCCTACTTTTTGACACGTTCAGAATCTCGCTTCTCGGCAGGCTTTACCCGACTGCCCGAAACGTGCTCATCGTGTTCTTCTTGATTTTTGCGATTCTCGGCATCGGCGGTTTTAGCACCGCCGCCAACACCCTCAAAACCACTGGCGATACGGTGAGTTCGATTTTTGCCCAGAAGGGATTCTCGGCTGCCAGTGACGGCCGCTACAACATCATGTTGATTGGCTCCGATGCCGGCAAGGATCGCTTTGGAGTTCGCCCAGACTCCATCTCGGTCCTGAGTTTCAATGCCAACACTGGCGCGATGGTTAACATAGGGATTCCCCGAAACCTTCAGCACGCCCCGATTGCGGCCGACTCGCCCCTTTACAAGTTTTATGGAAACAGCTGGGACGACCTCATCAACTCGGCTTATAAAAACGTGATGGACAACCACCAGGACGCATACCCAGATGCACTGAAGAACGGCTCAACGCCGGGACTCGAGGCCACTCGGGAGCTTGTAGAGGGGGTCACCGGCCTAAAGATCCAGTCATACATCATGGTAAATATGGGTGCGTTTGAGGAGTTGATAAACGTACTGGGTGGTCTCACGGTGAACGTGAAAACCAGGCTCCCAATTGGCGGTCAACTCGATAACGCGTCAGATGCATACGGTTGGATCGAGACAGGGGTGCAACACCTAGACGGCTATCACGCACTCTGGTATGCCAGAAGTCGTCACGGTTCAACCGACTACGCACGAATGGCTAGACAGCACGAGATCGAGCAGCTCATGTTTAAGAAATTGACTCCCGCAATGATTCTTTCCAAATACGAGAAACTCACCGGTGTTGCCAAGAAGCTGATCTTCACCGACATTCCGGATGGCATGGTGGGCACATATTTAGACATGGCTCTCAGCGCTAAATCAAAGAAGATCAAGACGCTAGAACTTGTTCCTAAGAATGGTTTCGAACCTGATCTTCCAGACTTCAAGAAGATTCACGACGCCGTATCGGTCGCGATTCGGGCCAGCAACTAAACTTTGAAGAACAGGAGGAACGCCTTGAATATCGAACAGTACGCCGCCGATAACGGTCTGAAGCGCGTAGGTGCTCGGCCTCCTTTTTTTGCGTACCTCAAAGAGGCTTGGAGTCGTCGTGACTTCGCTTGGACTTTGTCTTCTTATACAAACAAGGCTCAAAATGCTAGAAATCGCCTCGGTCGCTGGTGGATGGTGCTCACTCCTGCTCTTCAGGGAGCCATGTACGGGCTCATCTTCGGCGTTATTCTCGGCTCAAAAAATCGCCCGGATCACTTCATCGAGTATTTGTTCTGCGGAGTGTTCCTGTTCACGTTCCTGCAGGGCGCATTCACCAACGGTGCAACCTCGGTCTCAGGGAACGCTGGGCTTGTCAAGAGCCTCAGCTTTCCGCGGGTACTGCTACCACTCTCAGCCGCGATTCAGCAGCTAATCAATCTTGTACCGCAACTAGCGTTACTCCTTTTCACCCTGGTTGTCATGGGAAACCCGATCACGGTTCAGTGGTTGTTATTCATTCCCGCAATAGCTCTTATGGTTTGTTTCGGCGCTGGTAGTTCGATGCTTGCTGCGCGTCTCACGGTTCAGTTTTCTGATCTCAACAAGGTCATTCCGTTCGCCTTCAGACTCATCTTTTACACCAGCGGAATTTTTTACAGCCTCGATAAGATTCTCGCGAAGCACCCAGGCGCTCTGGCGGTCTTGAAGTTCAATCCGTTCTCGGCGTATATCCAGCTGGTCCGCGGAATTCTCATTCAAGGAAACACTTCGGCGACTCCCGAGCTCTGGTTGCTCTGCGCCGGTTGGGGAATTCTGTTGCCACTTCTGAGTATGTTCCTCTTCTGGATGGTGGAGGAGCGTCATGGCGCCGAAGACTAAGAAAAAACTAGCCGAGACCCGCAAACCGGTGGTGGTCGTCGACAACGCTCATATCATCTACAAGGTTTTCGGGACAGGGCGCCGAGTCACCGGCAACATGGCTAAGGGTGGCTTATTCACCAAGAAGATTCGCGTTCGTGAAGTTCACGCCGTGCGGGGCATCAGCTTCACTGTCTACGAGGGCGACACGATCGGAATCATCGGTTCGAACGGCTCGGGTAAGTCGTCTCTGATGCGCGGAATCGCGGGGCTGACCAAGCTTGAATCTGGCGCCGTCTACGCCTTTGCCCGCCCAAGTCTGCTCGGTGTTGGTGCGGTTCTGCTGCCCGGGCTCAGTGGTGAGAAGAACATCATGCTTGGCGGTTTGGCGAT
>CAIJJH010000059.1 GCA_903820955.1 uncultured Micrococcales bacterium | reverse complement strand
TCACCCGGCGACACACTTTCGATCGGAACGCGCGCCGGAGTGCGCGACATTCAGCGCTCCACCAATGGTTTTGCCGTCGACATGGGCCGTTGGCGTCCAGGTTCGGCCGAAATTACTGTGCTGACGACCGGCACCGATGTTCCGCGCCCGGGCCAAGCAATCAACGCCGGCAACCCGCACGTCGTGGTGGCGCTCGCCCACACCGAAGAGTTGAACGAGCTCGATCTGAATCGTCCACCGGTGCTAGACCCTAAGCAACCCGAGGGCGCCAACGTCGAATTCATCGTGCCCGCCGAGCCAATGGTGCAAAACGGAGTGGGCTATATCTCGATGCGCGTTCACGAACGCGGAGTCGGCGAAACTCTCTCCTGCGGCACCGGCATTGTCGCTGCGGCTCTGGCCACCAGAATGTGGGCCGGCAAGGGAGCTCCAAACCAGTGGCAGGTTACGGTGCCTGGTGGAACCCTAGCCGTGCGCATGTTTGCAACCGAAGACGGCGAGCACGTCGGTTTGAGTGGCCCCGCAACGCTTTCGTTCGATGGCGAAATCGACCTAGCTAGCCTTTAGTCGCGCGCAGCACCCGAAACGCCTTGGATGTGTCGACGCGTTCAATCTTGATTCCCTTGATGGTCGATGAAATCCAACGCTGAAGCGAGTCGGCACCCAGGTTCTTCTGAACTACTAGATAGGCGTTCGCGCCTGCTTCTAACCTTGGCAACCAGTGCTCCAGCAGCTCATGCAAGACATCTTTTCCGACCCGAATCGGTGGGTTCGACCAAATTCCGGTGAACTCGATGTCTGCTGGGATCTCATCGGGTCGGCAAACCTTGACATTGGTGAGACCCAGTTTTGCAGCGTTCAACTCGGTGAGTTGGCGGGCGCGCTCGTTTACATCGATTGCCCAGATGGTGGCCTTAGGAGAGTGCAGTGCCAGCGCAAGTGCAATCGGGCCCCAACCGCAACCGATGTCGAGAATGTCGCCGCCCTTTGGTGCGCGATCGAGATGTTCCAGAAGAATCTTGGTGCCGGTGTCCACGTGGTCCGGGCTGAAGATTGCACCGGAGGTAGTAACACTAACTTCGTGACCGTCAAGGGAGACCTTGATTTCTTTGGTCTTGAACTCGCCCGCGGGGGTCTCGTCGAAGTAGTGGGAAGACATAGCGCCACACTAATACAACCTTGGGGTCTAGTGTTAGTGAAGTGAGTGAACCAACCCAATCCGAGCAGGTCATCGACCGGATTTTGCGCCGAGGCGAGCGCGCCGCTGCACTTGGTGCAGAAGATACTCACGGCTACTCGGATTCCGACGGCGACCAGCAGGATCTTGAAGATCGTTCGGCGCTTAGACGCGTAGCCGGCCTTTCTACCGAACTCGAGGACGTCAGCGAGGTCGAGTATCGACAGCTGCGACTCGAAAAGGTTGTCTTGATCGGCCTCTGGGGCGAGCAGAACCTGCAGGACGCCGAAAATTCGCTTCGTGAACTTGCCGCTCTAGCCGAAACCGCTGGATCAGAGGTCTTGGACGGGCTGCTGCAGAGGCGTGCGCACCCGGACCCGGCAACCTATTTGGGCAAAGGCAAGGCCGAAGAACTTCGCGCCATGGTTCAGGCCTGCGGCGCAGACACCGTGATTGCCGACACCGAGTTGGCCCCGAGCCAACGCCGTGCTCTCGAAGACGTGGTCAAGGTTAAGGTCATCGACCGAACCGCTGTCATCTTGGACATCTTTGCCCAGCACGCGAAGAGTCGCGAGGGCAAGGCTCAGGTCGAACTCGCTCAGCTCGAATACCTGCTACCTAGACTTCGCGGTTGGGGTGAGTCGATGTCTCGTCAGGCCGGTGGTCAGGCGGCCGGCGGTGTCGGTATGGGCTCTCGTGGACCTGGTGAAACCAAGATCGAGTTGGATCGTCGACGCATCAACACCAAGATGGCGAAGCTTCGCAAGCAGATCAAAGAGATGAAGCCGGCTCGTGAGGCCAAACGGGCGAATCGAGTTCGCAATTCGGTTCCGGCGGTTGCCATTGCCGGCTACACCAACGCCGGTAAGTCGTCACTTCTGAACCGCATCACTCAGGCCGGGGTCTTGGTAGAAAACGCGCTCTTCGCAACCCTCGATCCCACGGTTCGCAAGGCACAAACACCGGACGGCCGCCCTTACACTTTGGCCGACACGGTTGGGTTCGTGCGCAATCTTCCGCACCAGTTGGTCGAGGCCTTTAGGTCGACTCTCGAGGAGATAGCGGCCTCCGATTTGATCGTCCACGTTGTCGATGCATCGCACCCAGACCCAAGTAGTCAGATTGAGACCGTTCGCAACGTGGTCGGCGAAGTTGGGGCAAGCAACATCCTCGAATTGATTGTCTTCAACAAGATCGACCTGGTCGACGAGACCACTCGCATGGCTCTTCGCGGCCTGGCGCCAGGTTCGATGGAGGTTTCGGCTAGAACCGGGGAGGGGATCCCTGAGCTGCTCGCCAAGATCGAGTCGCTACTCCCAGAGCCGAACGTCAAAGTCGAAGTGGTCGTGCCTTATAGCCGCGGTGATCTGGTCTCGAGAATTCATCTGAACAGCAAGATCGTCGAACTCGAGTACGTCGAAGAAGGCACACATATGGTTGCCATGGTGCGCCCAGAGCTGGCCGCCGAGTTATCGCAGTTCGCTAAATAGAGCGCAGGACGCTGACAACCTTGCCCATGATCACGGCGTGCGTGCCGTCGATCGGGGCCATGTTCGAGTTGCGAGGTAGCAGCCAGGTGTGACCGTTCTCTTGCTTGAAAACCTTCACTGTGGCTTCGTCTTCTAGTAGTGCCGCCACGATGTCACCGTTTTCGGCGTGCTGTTGCATTCGCACGACAACCCAGTCGCCGTCGCAAATGGCGGCGTCGATCATCGACTCGCCCTTGACCTTCAAGATGAATAGGTCGTCACTCTTACCAACTAGCTGAGACGGCAGGGTGAAGGTGTCTTCGATGTTTTGCTCTGAGGTAATTGGGGTGCCGGCCGCGATTTGACCGACCCAGGGAACCAGTTTGGCGTTGCCGATGTTCACGACGCCGGTTGCGCTGCTGCGAACTACGTCCATCGCGCGCTGCTTGCCCTCGTTCTTGTTTAGAAAACCTTTTTCTCGAATCTGGTCGAGTTGGTACTTCACGCTGGCCACGGCACTGAGCCCGACCATCTCGCCGATCTCGCGAAGGCTGGGGGAGTAACCCTTGACCTGTTGGAACTTCGAGATAGAAGCCAGGATATAGCGCTGCTTTTCGCTGAGGCCCTCGGTGTCGCCCGGGAGCCACTCGCTCATGTCGTCGTTTTCATTGAACATTGACTTACCTTTCGTTGTTCTATCGAAAGATTATTCGAATTATTTCTAATTATCAAACATATTTTCGAAAAATACTTGACAAGGTGTCGGTGGGTCGAGTTATTCTTGAACTATTCGAACACTTGTTCGGAACACAATTTCGAAAAGGTATGTAAAAGATGAACACAGTAACCTCTCGTGCAAAAGGTCTTACTCGTCTTGCCGTCATCATCGGCCTCATCATTGCCGCCGTCAGCTTCTTCAGCAACCAGTCGGCTCAGGCGAGCAATGAGGTCGCCAAGACCTCGTTCACCTACGTCACGGTTCACAACGGCGAGACCCTTTGGCAGATCGCCGAGCGAGTAGCACCAAACCAAGACCCTCGAGACACCGTTGCGGCCATCGTCGCACTAAACAACCTCACCCAGTCGACCCTGCAGCCAGGGCAGCGAATCGCACTGCCTAACTTCTAGTCGCTAATATTGAAAGGGTGACCTCCCTTTCAGACCTTCCACTGCGCGACTCCCTGCGCGGCCGCGAGCCCTACGGCGCGCCACAGCTGAACGTTCCGGTGTCACTGAACGTAAACGAAAACACTCACGAGCTTCCAGACGCTGTCATCAAGGACATCGTCAAGAGGGTCGGCGAGGCGGCTCACGGCATCAACCGCTACCCGGATCGAGAATTCGAAGCCCTGCGCGAGGCCCTTGCAAAATACCTCGGCCACGGCCTCACTGGCAAACAACTCTGGGCAGCCAACGGTTCTAACGAGGTTCTCCAGCAAATCTTTCAGGCCTTCGGAGGCCCCGGTCGCCTAGCCATCGGTTTCGGGCCGACCTATTCGATGTATTCACTAATCGCTCTCGGAGCCGACACCGAATACCTCGATGCACCCCGAGGCGAGCGCTACGAACTGACACCTGAGTTGGTTCGCGAGGCAATCGCAAAGAACCAGCCAAATATCGTGCTGCTTTGCTCGCCAAACAACCCGACCGGAACTCCGCTTAGTCTCGACTGCATCGAGGCAGCCTATGAGGCAACCGATGGCATAGTCGTGGTCGACGAGGCCTACGCCGAATTCGCTAACGAATCGCACTCCGCGATTTCGCTGCTTCCCGGTCGTCCGCGCCTGTTGATTTCGCGCACCATGTCTAAGGCCTTCGCCTTCGCCGGTGCTCGGGTTGGCTACCTCGCGGCAGACCCAGCAGTGGTCGATGCCATGCGATTGGTGCGTTTGCCCTACCACCTGAGCGCTTTCACTCAGGCCGCCGCTGAAGCAGCCCTAGACCACGCCGAGGAACTGCTTGCCACGGTTGGCGACATTCGGGTTCAGCGCGACCGAATCGTGCGGGAGCTTGGCGCGATGGGCTTTGATCCATATCGCAGCGACGCCAACTTCGTTCTGTTCGCCGGGGTAAAAGACCCGACCCGCACGTTCACCGACCTACTTGCCAAAGGAATCCTGGTTCGCAACGTCGGAATCCCAAACACATTGCGCGTCACCGCCGGCACCGAAGCCGAGACCAGCGCATTTCTCGAAGCCCTAGCCGAGTTGCAAGCCAACTAGACTTTAGGTAATCCCAATGTCGCTTTTTAGGCGAAAGGTAATTACATGAGTAGAACTGCAACTCTGTCGCGCAAGACGAGCGAGTCGGCAATCGAGCTGACTTTGAACCTCGACGGCACCGGCAAGTCGAACATCAGCACCACCGTGCCATTTTTCGACCACCTACTCACGGCTTTCTCGAAGCACTCGCTGATTGACCTTGACATCAAGGCCACCGGCGACACCCACATCGACGTTCACCACACGGTCGAAGACACCGCGATCGTTCTAGGTCAGGCTCTTCGCGAGGCCCTAGGCGACAAAGCCGGCATCGGCCGCTACGGCGACGCCACGGTTCCACTTGACGAAGCGCTGGTTCGTGCGGTTGTCGACGTTTCTGGCCGCCCCTATCTGGTTCACAGCGGTGAACCTGCTGGTTTCGAGTACCACCTGATCGGTGGCCACTTCACCGGGTCGCTGGTTCGTCACGTATTTGAGGCGATCACCTTGAACGCCGGAATAACCGTGCACATCAACGTCCTAGAGGGTCGCGACGCGCACCACATCGCCGAGACGGAGTTCAAGGCCTTCGCCCGCGCGCTTCGCAAGGCAGTTGAGCCGGATTCACGCGTGGTCGGTGTGCCCTCAACCAAGGGCGCTCTGTGACCAAAAGCGTCGTCGTCTACGACTACGGCAGTGGCAATGTTCATTCGGCAGTGAAGGCGCTGGTCGCCGCTGGCGCAAGGGTCGAACTAACCGGTGACCCAGAAAAAGCCTTAAACGCAGACGGACTCGTCGTGCCTGGCGTTGGTGCATTTGCCTCTGTAATGGAGCAACTAAACGCTCGCAAGGCAAACGAACTTCTCGACAAGCGCCTCGTCGCCGGACGTCCGGTGCTCGGCATTTGCGTTGGCATGCAAGTCCTATTTGAGCTCGGTGTCGAACACGGCCTCGAAACCGAGGGGCTTGGCCAACTGCCTGGCACAGTCGAGCTGCTAGACGCGCCAACCCTGCCGCACATCGGCTGGAACACCGTCACGGCCGCTAAGGGCTCGAAGCTTTTCGCGGGAGTCGAGAACGAGCGTTTCTATTTCGTGCACTCCTACGGTGTTAAGAACTGGGAGCTCGAGGCAATCGGATCGTTCATTCCGCCAAAGGTCACCTGGGCCGAATACGGCTCGCCGTTCGTTGCCGCCTGCGAGGTTGGCCCTCTTTCGGCAACCCAGTTTCACCCAGAAAAGTCTGGCGAAGCCGGCATCCAACTTTTGACCAACTGGGTTGCAACCCTTTAGGAGAACCGTGTACCCATACCTCGAACTTTTGCCAGCCGTTGACGTAGCCGACGGCAAGGCGGTTCGCCTCACCCAGGGCGAAGCCGGCAGCGAGACAGACTACGGCGACCCAATCGAAGCGGCCATGACCTGGATCAACGCCGGAGCAGAGTGGATTCACCTGGTTGACCTCGACGCGGCCTTCGGACGTGGCGATAACCGAGCGCTATTGCGCGAAGTGGTTTCGGCGGCCAGATCGGTAAAGATCGAACTCTCGGGCGGAATTCGCGACGACGCCTCGCTCGAGGCGGCCTTGGAAGCCGGCGCGACCCGAGTAAACCTCGGCACCGCAGCCCTAGAAGACCCCGACTGGACTGCTCGGGTAATCGAACGCTTTGGCGACGCAATCGCGGTTGGGCTCGACGTCCGTGGCACCACACTTGCCGCTCGCGGCTGGACAAAAGAGGGTGGAGACCTCTGGGAGGTGCTCGCTCGTCTAGAGGACGCCGGTTGCCCGCGCTACGTGGTCACCGACGTCACCAAAGACGGCACTCTAAAAGGCCCGAACATCGAACTTCTCAAGGAAGTCATGGCTCGAACCTCGAAGCCTGTGGTGGCATCAGGCGGCATCTCGAGCCTGCAAGACATCACCCATCTTCGCGCTCTGGCGTCTATTGGTCTTGAAGGCGCGATCCTCGGCAAGTCGCTCTACGCCGGCAGGTTCACTCTCGAGCAGGCCCTAGCGATCGCATCTGCTCGATGAGCGAAAACATCTACGCCGATTCAGCCGGCGTGCCCTGGGAGGGTCGCGAGTTTGAGCCAAACGCTTGGGCAGATGACGACGGCAAGGCGAACCCGCGACTGCTTGAACTGATCAAGGCTCTTCACGAAGGGCATGCTCGTTCGGAATCGGTCGTCGACGAGCTTCGAAACACTCGAGTGCTGATTCCACTGCTCGCCGACCTAGGGGAGTCAGGCGTCGGCCCACACGGCCAAACCGTCGACAAATCTGCGGAGCTTTCAATTGTCACGGTCGAAACCCCAGACGCTCAGTCGGGTCTGCCGGTGTTCTCCTCGGTCGAGGCGATGCAACGTTGGAACCCGAAAGCCCGCCCGGTTCCAACGGCGGCGGTAAAAGCCGCACTCGCCGCTGCCGCCGAAGGCAACACTCGCATGATTCTCGACCCGATGGCCGAGAGCGAGTTCGTGCTTCGACGCCCGGCTATCGCGGCTCTAGCTCAGGGGCTCAAATGGGTTTCGCCCGAGGAAGATGAGCGAGTGCTGACTGCCTTCGGCAAACTACTCGATAATCTTGAGCCGCTAATGGGCTGGGCACTTTCGGCTGGCGATCCACTCTGCCTTCTGGCAAGCGCCGAAATTGAGCTGACACTCAAACTTCCAGAGGGTTTAGACCACGAAACCATCGACGCGCTATTGCAAAAAATAGCCAACTCGATGGCCGAGAGTTTTGAAATTGCCGAGTACGTCGACTCGATCAGGGTGAAGCTAGCAGCTGCCTAGTTAACCGGACCGGTGAACTTTTCTCCAGGCCCTTCGCCAGGGGCGTCCTTGATCGGCGATGCTTCGCGGAAAGCCAATTGAACTTCGCGCAGAGCGTTTCGTAGGATTCGAGCGTGCTGGTCACCCATGTAGGCGGCGGC
>CAIJJH010000058.1 GCA_903820955.1 uncultured Micrococcales bacterium | reverse complement strand
CCCTTGACGAGGTGCAGGCTCTGGCCGCCGACATCGCCTCTCGCGAACGCTCGATTGTTGCGGTTGGCGACATCGACGAGTCGGTCTTCGAATCTCTGGTCTAACCTAGTTACGTGACCAAAAAGATTGCAGTCGTAGGCGCTACAGGGCGCATGGGCAAGCTCGCGCTCGAGCTGATTGCAGACTCTGCCGACCTCAGCGTGTTTGCCACTCTCGATTCGAAGAGCGAGCTCACCAGCGCACTTGGCGCAGACGCCATCTTCGACGTGACTCGGCTAGACGTCAGCACCGAGGTTGTCGCCTTCGCCCAGGCCAATTCGATTCCAATCGTGGTTGGCACCAGCGGTTGGTCGGCTCAAAAGCTTTCGTCCCTTGACGCCAACGGCAGTGCCGTTGTTGTAATCCCGAATTTCTCGGTCGGCTCGATGCTGGCTAGTCGTTTTGCCGCCGAAGCAGCCAAATTCTTTGACTCGATCGAAATCGTCGAAACCCACCACGCCGGCAAGGTTGATTCGCCTTCTGGCACCGCTGTTCGCACCGCCGAGCAGATTGCGGCCAGTCGTGGCAACACTCCACTGATCCCGGGAGTTGGGCAGGAGGCCCGCGGCGAAATCGTCGCCGGCGTGCCGATCCACAGCCTGCGCCTAGAGGGCGCAATAGCCAAGCAGAGCGTGCTTCTCGGTGGCGAGAGCGAACTGCTCACCATCAGCCACGAGGCGTCCTCAGTGGGCGCCTACAGCGCCGGAATCCTCGCGAGCATCCGGTTCGCGCTGGGTGCAACCGGCGTGCACGTTGGGCTCGAGTCGGTTCTCTAAGAATGCAACGAGCCAAAGTCGGCGCGATTCTCACCGCTGTTCTAACCCTCGTCTACCTGGTCGTCCTCGGTCAGTTCGGTGTTGCCATGCTCGGCGCCGTATCGCCAATTGGCAAGGCCATGGGCTTTCTAGTCCTAGTCTTCCCGGCCCTAGGCGTCTGGGCTATCATTCGCGAGTTTCGCTTCGGAGCCCAGGTCGAACGCCTGACCAAACGGGTCGAAAGCGAAGGCACCTGGCCGCTTTTCGAGCTCGAACTGCGCCCGAGCGGTCGCCCGATTCGCGAAAGCGCCGACAAAGTGTTTCAGGAGTTCAAGGCAAGAGCCGAGGCTAAGCCTGAGGACTGGCATTCTTGGTTCAATCTTTCGCTGGCCTACGACGCCGCAGGAGACAGAGCCCGCGCTCGCAAGGCGATGCAACAGGCAATCAAACTTTCCAGCGAATAACCCTCGCCCGCTTTAGCCCCAGGTAGATCTGGCAGCCGAGGCAGTAATCGAAGGCCGCGTTTAGGAAGGCTGCAATGAAGGCCGCTGCTGCCGCCAAGGGTATTCCGGCCGAGAAGCCGAAGATTCCGAGCACAAAACCGGTTCCGGCAACCAATAGTCCAACCAGCTGGGCAAACTGAGGCGCCGCCGAATCTTCGAGTTCCTTTGGGGCCGCTAGTCGCGGTCGAACCAGTGTCTTGAACAGGTAGCCGTATGGGTGGTTTGCTGGGCCGCGAAGCGCACCCCAAAGGAACCCGACTGTGATTACGCCGAGCAGCACATGAGCTGCACCGAGCGTGGAGGCGTCCAAACCGAGATAAACGTCAAGGGCTAGAAGGGTGGCGGTGATGGCGGCGCCGAAGCGCGGTCCACGGGGGTCGATGGGGGTACTCATTATATTGCGAAGCTTCCTAGCTGTTGATCGATGGTCGATTGTTTTGGTGCGCCACCGATTCTCGAGGTGACCCGACCGGTGTGGTCGAGTACCAGAGTGGTGGGAGTTTGGATCACGTGGAACTTCTTGGCGAGGTCGAGCCGGTTGGTTATGTCCACCTCGACGTGAAGCACGTCTTCGGCGGTTTGTTCAAGTTCTTCCAGCAGTCTGGCGGTTTGTTTGCAGGTGGAGCAGGTTTCACTAGAGAATTGCAAAAAGGTGACGCGCTTGCCGAAGGCCGTAACCGGCAAACCAGCCTTGGTGGCTTGAAGGCGATTCAGGTCGACTATTTCGCCGCGGTCAATTGCTTTAGCGCGGCCAGTTCTGTTTCGCCAAAAGAGACCTAAGCCGGCCGCGAGCGCGATCAAACCAAAGACGAGGTTAAGGCGGAATTCTGCGGGCATGTTTCAAGGCTAGATTGCGACTCGGTGCTCTTTGCCTGTGTTTCAGTTTCTTACGCCACCTCTTTCGGTAAGATTTACGGGTGTCTGAAATTATTTTTCGTAGCGATGTAACCGTCGAGCTTGTCCGCTCATCAGCAGCCGACAGCGACGTGCTCTTCGCCGCCCGCGTATCTACCCAGGGCGAGCAGACCCTGGAGTCTGCGGCTGCTCAAACCGATGCTGCCGACGATGAGAAAAAGAGCAGGGGACTCATCAACTACCTGATGCGCGACCGTCACGGTTCGCCGTTCGAGCACAACTCGATGACTTTTTACGTTCAGGCACCGATCTTCGTGTTCCGCGAGTTTCAGAGGCACCGCATCGCCTCCTACAACGAAGAATCTGGTCGTTACAAGGAGCTCAGCCCTGTGTTCTACGTGCCGGGCCCGGAGCGCAACCTGATTCAGGTTGGCAAGACCGGCCACTACGAGTTTTTGCCAGGCACCGCCGAGCAGATCGCGCTCGTGGAGCAGGAGTCGCGCAAGGCTTCGACCGAGTCATACGAGTCTTACCAGCGCATGCTCGAAGCCGGCATCGCCCGCGAAGTTGCCCGTATCGTGCTCCCTTTGAACATCTACTCGAGCATGTACGTGACCATGAACGCCCGTGCCCTCATGAACTTCTTGAGCCTCAGAACCAAGCGCGAAGGTACCCACTTTCCTTCGTTCCCACAGCGCGAGATCGAAATGTGTGCCGAGAAGATGGAAGATTTCTGGAAAGAACTCATGCCGTACACCTTCGACGCCTTCAATGAGCACGGGCGCGTAGCCCCGTAACCCCGTAAGGTTTGTCGTATGTCGCAAGAAAAGAACCTATTTGGCCAAGTGCTAGTCGCGCTGGTCACGCCCATGAACGCCGAAGGCGAAGTCGACTGGGTTGCGACCGAGAAGCACATCGATTACGTGATCTCGAACGGCGCCGACGGCGTCGTGGTTACCGGTACCACGGGTGAAACTTCGACCCTTACCGACGCCGAAAAGATCAAGCTCGTCGAGGTCGGCAAGTCGGTCTCGGCCGGTCGCGCCAAAATCATCACCGGTGGCGGCTCAAACGAAACCGCTCACGCGATGCAGCTTTACAAGGCCAGCGAAAAGGCCGGCGCCGACGGCGTCATGATCGTCACGCCCTATTACAACAAGCCAACCCAGGCCGGAGTCCTGACCCACTTTCGTCTGATTGCAGACGCAACCGACCTTCCGGTAATTCTTTACGACATACCTGGACGCGCCGGGATCCCGATTGCTTACGAGACCATCCTTCGTGCGGCAAAGCACCCAAACATCGTCGCGGTCAAAGATGCCAAGGGCGACTTCGCGCAGGCTTCGCGAGTGATGAATGAAACCGGTCTGCTCTATTTCTCTGGTGACGACTCAAACGTCCTCGCCCACATCGCCATTGGTGCGACCGGGCTGATCGGCGTAACGGCAAACGTTTCGCCAGCCGCCTACCGCGAAATGGTTGATGCCACCAACCGAAACGACTTCCACCACGCCCTCACGGTGCACAACGCTCTCGAGCCCCTGGTTCGTGCCGTTATGAACCACGTTCCTGGCACGGTGGCCGCAAAATACGTTCTACACGGCTTGGGTCATATTGACAGCCCACGCGTGCGTCTTCCGCTGGTAGGGCCAGAGGAAGCCGAGGCTGCCAACATCGAGGCAGACATCGACAAGGTCGGTAACATTACCGGACTGTCATTCGAAAACTTCCGTCCAGACCGCAATGCAGCCGCCGGTGGCGCGCTGCCAAAGGTGGCTGGCACAACCCGATAGGGGAACCAATGGTTCTAACCTTGCCCGAACCAGCAGCGCTTCGCTCTGGAACACTAAGAATCGTGCCACTCGGTGGCATCGGCGAGATTGGTCGCAACATGACCGTCTTCGAAATCGACGGCAAATTGCTGATCGTCGACTGCGGTGTGCTGTTCCCAGAAGAAAACCAGCCCGGCGTTGACGTGATTTTGCCAGACTTCGACTACATCCGTAGCCGCTTGAGTGACGTGGTTGGCATCGTGCTGACCCACGGCCACGAAGACCACATCGGTGGGGTTCCTTACCTGCTGCGCCTGCGTGAAGACATTCCGCTGCTCGGCTCGGCGCTGACGCTGGCGTTTGTCGAGGCGAAGCTCAAGGAGCACCGAATCACCCCTTACACACTCGTTGTCGCCGAGGGGCAGCGCGAGCAATTGGCGGGCTTCAACCTCGAATTCATCGCTGTGAACCACTCGATCCCAGACGCCCTCGCGGTCTGCATTCGCACCGTTGCCGGCTCGGTGCTGCACACGGGTGACTTCAAGATGGACCAGATTCCGCTTGATGGGCGCCTGACCGACCTCCGTGCCTTTGCGCGCATCGGCGAAGAGGGTCTCGATCTGTTCATGTGTGACTCGACCAACGCCGACGTACCAGGCTTCACACCGCTCGAAAAAGATATCGGCCCGGTAATCGAGAACGTGATTTCGCGCGCTCGCGGCAAGGTGATCGTCGCCTCGTTCTCGAGCCACGTTCACCGAGTTCAGCAGGTAATCGACGCCGCGGTCGCCAATGGTCGCAGGGTTGCACTGGTGGGTCGCTCGATGGTTCGAAACATGGAGATTGCCAGCCAGATGGGTTACCTCAAGGTTCCCGAGGGAGTCTTCATCGACTACAAGCGCGCGGGCGATGTTCCACCCGAGAAAATCGTGTACATGTCGACCGGTTCACAGGGCGAGCCGATGGCCGTCCTTTCACGTATGGCAAATCTCGAGCACGACATCGAGGTGGGGGAGGGCGACACCGTCATCCTGGCGTCCTCGCTGATTCCGGGTAACGAGAACGCGGTCTATCGCGTAATCGACGGTCTCACCAAGCTGGGTGCAAACGTGGTTCACAAGGGCAACGCCAAGGTTCACGTCTCTGGCCACGCAGCTGCCGGCGAACTGCTCTACTGCTACAACATCCTGAAGCCTAAGAACGTCATGCCGGTGCACGGCGAATACCGCCACCTGATCGCCAACGGAAAACTTGCCGAACAGACCGGAATCTCTGCTGAGCGCGTCCTGATCACCGAGGACGGCTGGGTTATCGACCTGCGCGATGGCATTGCCGAAGTGGTTGGCGCTGTCGAGTGCGGTCTGCTGTTTGTCGATGGCAAGACCGTTGGCAAAATCACCGAGGACGACCTGCACGACCGTCGCGTGCTAGCCGAAGAGGGCTTTATATCGATCTACTGCGTGGTCGATAAGGAGGGGCGAGTAATAGTTGGCCCCGAGATTCGCGCGCGAGCTTTTGCCGAAGAAGACCACGTCTTCGACGACGTCAAGCCACTGATTTCGAAAGCGCTCGCCGAGGCAGCCGGTCAGGGAATTAGCGACCCGCACGCTCTGCAACAGGTGATCAGGCGCACAATCGGCACCTGGGTTAACCGCGCGCACCGTCGACGTCCGATGATTATCCCCGTGGTGGTAGTCGGCTAGCCTCCGTTCTTTTGGGGGTGGTGGCTGATATCTTGTTCTCATGGCCGCGCGTAGACCAACTCAGCGCCGGGGCACAACTTCTAAGCCTCGGGCGACTTCTCGCACCCAGAAGCCGAAGACCAAACCCACCAGGCGAATCGAATCGAATCGCTCGGTAGGCAACAGCATCTACACCAAGCTCGCGCACGCCTTCGGTTACATCGTTCGCTTCGACATGCGAAACAAGCCCAGTGCAGAAGAACGAAGCGACGGCCTGCCGTTCGCAATCTTCCTGCTCGGCGTCATCGGCGCCTGGCTGGTCTGGTTTGAGGCCAAAGCTGACTGGGCCCAGATGCTCCACGAATACACCCTCGGGTTGCTCTTCGGTCGAGTAGCTCTGGCTCTGCCGGTAATCATGGTTGTTCTCGCCACATACCTAATGCGCAAGCCGCCGTCGATTAACGATTCGACAGGGCGAATCCTCTTGGGCTGGGCGCTACTGCTGACCAGCGCGTCCGGGTTATTCCATCTTTTTAGTTCGCAACCTCAGCCGAGCGACCCAAACTTTGCAACGGCTTTTACTGCGGCTGGCGGAATGTTCGGCTGGTTGATTTCGGTTCCGGCGCTCTACCTGACCATCTGGGGCGCTGTGCCGTTCATGGTTCTCGTTGCCTTGATGTCGGTGTTGGTTCTCACCAAGACGCCACCGAACAAAATCGCCAAGCGCCTTCGCGCTTTTTGGGCGAGTATGTTCGGTGCTCATGAGCCTAAGGCTCAGGCCGATACTCCCGAGCAGACCGAGCTGCACGACGCCTATGACGGCACCAAGGTGCCCTGGTGGCGGCGCGACAAGGACGCCAAAGACGAAGAGCCATACGAAACACCAATTCTCGAGGACGACCTCAGCGACCTTTTCGGCGACGATCCGATAACCGATGTGCCATCGGTAGACACCTCGGTTTCGGATCAAACCGAACCAATCGATATAGTTCCGGCGTCAATCGATGCCCCAACCGAACTGATCGAGGCAGAGCCGGCGCCGGCGCCGGTGAAGCCGAGCAAGGCATACGTCTTGCCTTCGCTAGCCATGCTGCCGCCCGGCACCCCACCAAAGGCCAAGACCGAAGCAAACGCTATTGTCACTCAGGCGATCACAAGCGTTTTCCAGGAATTTGAAGTCGACGCCAAGGTTGTCGGTTTCTCTCGCGGGCCAACGGTAACTCGCTACGAGGTTGAGCTGGCTCCCGGCGTGAAGGTAGAGGCAGTCACCAGGCTTGAGAAGAATTTGTCCTACGCCGTCGCTAGCAACGAGGTGCGAATCCTCGCCCCGATCCCGGGCAAGTCCCTGATCGGTATCGAGATTCCAAACGTCGACCGCGAGACGGTTTCGCTAGGTGACGTCCTGCGTTCCAGCGTCGCCACCGCTAGCGCCCACCCGCTGACCATTGGCATCGGTAAAGACGTTGAGGGTGGCTATGTCGTAGCGAACCTTGCCAAGATGCCACACCTTTTGGTCGCTGGTGCAACCGGCGCGGGTAAGTCTTCGTTCGTAAACGCGATGATCACCTCGATTCTCATGCGTTCGAAGCCGGCCGAGGTGCGCATGGTGCTGATCGACCCGAAGAGAGTCGAACTCGCCGCCTATCAGGGCGTGCCGCACCTGATTACCCCGATTATCACTAACCCCAAAAAAGCCGCCGAAGCGCTGGCCTGGGTGGTCAAAGAGATGGATTCCCGCTACGACGACCTCGCATCTTTCGGCTTCAAACATGTCGATGATTTCAACCGCGCGGTGGTCGCCGGAACCATTCGGGTTCCCGAGGGTTCGAAGCGCGTCCTAACGCCTTACCCTTACCTGCTCGTCGTGGTCGACGAGCTCGCCGACCTGATGATCGTTGCTCCCCGCGAGGTAGAAGACTCGATCGTTCGCATCACTCAGCTCGCTCGCGCCTCGGGTATCCACCTGGTTCTAGCAACCCAGCGACCTTCGGTCGACGTGGTCACCGGTTTGATCAAGGCAAACGTTCCAAGCCGCCTGGCCTTCTCGGTGTCCTCGCTCACCGATTCGCGCGTGATCCTCGACCAACCCGGAGCCGAAAAGCTCATCGGCCAGGGTGACGCGTTGTTCTCGCCGATGGGCACCAACAAGCCAATTCGAGTCCAGGGCGCTTGGTTGAGCGAAGCCGAGCTCGAAAAGGTCGTCGAACACGTGAAGCGTCAGATGAACCCCGAATACCGAAACGACGTTGAGGCTCCGGTGCAGTCCAAGAACGTGGACGCCGACATCGGCGACGACCTAGAGCTCTTGCTGGCGGCTGCCGAACTTATCGTTTCTTCGCAATTCGGCTCGACCTCGATGCTGCAGAGAAAGCTTCGAGTCGGTTTTGCCAAGGCCGGTCGCCTGATGGATCTACTCGAATCGCGCAACATCGTTGGCCCGAGCGAAGGCTCGAAGGCTCGAGATGTACTGGTGCAGCCCGATGAACTCGCGGTGGTCCTCGGTCAGCTTAGGGGTGAGCCTGGAGTGAGCCCATCTCCGATCGTGCGCACCGCTGCCGACGTTATCGATGACACCGAAATCGTCGATGAAGACCAAGACGGCGACGAAGACGCTTGGCAGCTAACGGGCCGCGACTAATGCTCGCCAACCTGGTAACCCTTTCTAGAATCCTGCTCGTCCCATTTGTAATCTGGGTGGTCTTTGCCGAGCCCGATCGCTCATCAGGCTGGCGCTGGCTGGCGGTTCTGTTATTTGTATTGTCGGCGGCTACCGATGGCGTTGACGGAGCCATCGCCAGAAAACGTGGCCAAGTGACTAATCTCGGCAAGATACTTGACCCGATCGCTGACAAGTTCTTGATCGGCGGTGTCTTGGTTTCGCTGTCGCTTCTCGGGGAGGTTTCCTGGTTGGTGACCGGAATCATCCTCGTGCGCGAAATAGGTATCACGATCTATCGGTTCGCGGTTCTGAAAAAGCGTGTCATCGCAGCCTCGGGTGGCGGCAAGCTGAAGACCATCATGCAATCGATCCTCGTAGGGTTTCTGCTCAGCCCAACCGGGTGGCTGCCGTTCGGTATTCAGCCGGGCCTCGAACTCGCCTTGACGGTGGTAGCGCTCGCGCTAACTTTGTACAGCGGAATCGCCTATCTAGTCGCGGGAGCAAAGAAGTGAGTGCAGCAGAGATTTTGGGCCTCCTGGAGGCGCGTGGCTGGTCTTTGGCCTTGGCCGAGTCGCTGACCGGTGGCTTGCTCGCCGACGCCTTTGTGGGCGTCCCAGGGGCTTCTAAGGTGCTTCGTGGTTCGGTGGTTGCCTACGCAACAGAAGCCAAGAGCGATCTTTTGGGTGTCGATGCAAAACTCTTGGCCGATGTGGGAGCCGTTGACCCCGCAGTGGCCATCGAAATGGCCGTCGGTGCCGCCAACGTGTTCAAGGCGGATGTTGCTCTCTCGGCAACCGGCGTGGCCGGGCCAGACACCCAAGACGGGGTGGCGGTCGGCACGGTATTTATCGGGGTGCTGACACCTCGCGGCTCAGAAGTAGTCGAACTATCGCTCAAGGGAGATCGAGCAGAAATTCGAGCCGGAGCGGTGGCCGGAGCGCTCGCCACACTCAAAACGGCACTCTCAGGAGACTCGCAGGAATTTCGGGCATAAAACGGAGTCTCGCGTTGTAAGTTATCCTGTAACTCCTCAAACCTGAGGGTTGTCAGAAAGGAGACGAAATGCTTTTAGTTCGTCGCGAAATTGGTGATGTTCTTCGAGAACTCCGTCTGCAAAAACGCCACACTCTCCGTCAGGTCGCCGGTCGCGCAAGCGTTGCCCTTGGCTACCTGAGCGAGATCGAGCGCGGCCAGAAGGAAGCCTCGAGCGAGATTCTGCTATCAATCGCAGAAGCCCTCGATGTTCCGATCTCCCAAATCATGCGCGAGGTCAGCGAGCGCCTAGCTGCACTTGAGGGTCTAACGATCCCAGACACCGTGCCAGCCGAACTGCTTGCGAGCTTCAGCCGCTAAGCACCAACTTATGAGAACCCCGGTCAGCGATGATCGGGGTTTTCGCTTAGGGTTTTAGGCATGCGCCTTTCACAGTTCAACTCGCTCATCGCCGACGAATTCGGCGTGGCGTATTCCGCTGTGATTCGCCGCGACCTGGTCCTGGGCGATCTGGGAGACCTCACCGCAGACAAGGCAATTGCTTCGGGATTCGACCCTAAAGAGGTCTGGCTGGCCGTTTGCCACACGGCCGGAGTGCCGAAGGAACGATGGCACGGTTTGAACAAACATTCGAAAAAAGACACGCCGAAATAAAATATTCGAAAACTTGTTCGAATTTTGCTAGTCTGTTCGTAGCAAAGAAGTTGTTCACAACTTTTGCGCCACCCCGACAAGGTGTCGGAGGTTAGACGTAGTCTCACAGGAAAATGAAACCTAGAGGCGCGATGCGCCAGAAGCAAGAGGACAAAAGATGGCATCTGCAAACGAACGCGAGAAGGCACTAGACACCGCACTGGCTCAGATCGAACGCCAGTTCGGTAAGGGCTCGATCATGCGCCTTGGTTCAGACGATCGCGCACCCGTTGAAGTTATCCCGACCGGCTCTATCGCTCTAGACGTAGCTCTAGGCATTGGCGGCCTTCCTCGCGGCCGCATCGTGGAGGTTTACGGCCCTGAGTCCTCCGGTAAGACCACCGTTGCCCTGCACGCAATCGCCAACGCACAGGCAGCCGGCGGCACCGCGGCGTTCATCGACGCCGAGCACGCACTTGACCCGGAGTACGCCAAGGCTCTGGGCGTAAACATCGACGACCTGTTCGTTAGCCAGCCAGACACCGGTGAGCAGGCGCTTGAAATCGCCGACATGCTGATTCGCTCCGGCGGAATCGACATCATCGTCATCGACTCGGTTGCAGCCCTTGTGCCACGCGCCGAAATCGAGGGTGAAATGGGTGACTCGCACGTTGGTCTTCAGGCCCGACTCATGTCGCAGGCTCTTCGCAAGCTAACCGGTGCGCTCAGCAACACCAACACCACCATGATCTTCATCAACCAGCTCCGCGAAAAGATCGGTGTCTTCTTCGGAAGCCCAGAAACCACCGCCGGGGGTAAGGCTCTGAAGTTCTACGCTTCGGTTCGCCTAGACATTCGCCGCATCGAGACCCTGAAAGACGGCACCGACGCAGTCGGTAACCGCACCCGCGTCAAGGTGGTCAAGAACAAGATGGCCTCGCCGTTCAAGCAGGCCGAGTTCGACATCATCTACGGTCTCGGCATCTCTCGTGAGGGCAGCCTCCTCGACTTCGGCGTCGACCACGACATCGTCAAGAAGTCTGGTGCCTGGTACACCTACGAGGGCGACCAACTCGGTCAGGGCAAAGAGAACTCTCGCAAGTACCTAATCGATAACCCTGCCGTTGCCGACGAGATCGAGAAGAAGATCAAGACCAAGCTTGGCATCGGTGTTCCTCGTGCTGTTGCCGACCTACCGGTCGAAGAGGTGGCTCCGATCGCAGACATCGCTCCGGTTGCAATCGATAAGGCAGCCAACGAATAACAATGACTGAAACTGCGCCTTCGCGCGAAAAGCTGGAGAGCAGGGCGAGAAACGTCCTGCTTTTTCAGCTATCCAAGGGCGCTAAGTCGAAGGCTCAACTGCGGGCCATCCTGGTCAAACGCGAGATTCCCGAGGATATCGCCGAACCGATCCTCGATCGGTTTGAGGAATCCGGGCTAATCGACGACGCACAGTTTGCAAACGTCATAGTCAACAGCCGCAGGCGTTACAAGGGGCTTTCGAAGTCGGCAATCAAACGCGAACTTTCAACCAAGGGCGTAGCGGTCGAGGTCATCGAAGAGGCGATTTCGGAGATCACCTCCGAGCAAGAGTTCGAGACCGCCAAAGAACTAGCGGTCAAGCGACTCAGAACCATGAGCCGCCTCGAAGCGGCAGTTCAAGAGCGCAGGCTCTCGGGTTATCTAGCTCGCAAGGGCTATGGCGGTGGAGTTGTTTACGCGGCCATACGATATGCGCGCGAGCAGGCGGTAAAATCGGAAGCCTGATGACTTCCGAAACCAAACAACGCAGCTACGAGGTTCGCACCTTCGGCTGCCAGATGAATGTTCACGACTCCGAGCGCCTAACCGGCCTGCTCGAAGACGCTGGCTACGTCTCCGCGCTTGGCGAAGAGGCTGACATCGTCGTTTTCAACACCTGTGCGGTTCGCGAGAACGCCGACAACCGTCTTTACGCAGCCATTTCGCAGCTATACGGCAAGAAGAAAGAGAACCCGAACTTTCAGATTGCGGTCGGCGGTTGCCTGGCTCAAAAGGATCGCGAAACAATCGTGAAGAAGGCGCCATACGTCGACGTTGTCTTCGGAACGCATAACATCGGTTCGCTGCCCATCCTCTTAGAACGAGCGCGTCACAACGAAGAGGCCCAGATCGAGATTCTCGAGTCTCTCGAAACTTTCCCAAGCGACCTCCCAACCAAGCGCGACAGCACCTACGCCGCCTGGGTCTCGATTTCGGTTGGCTGCAACAATACCTGCACCTTCTGCATCGTTCCTAGCCTGCGCGGCAAAGAGAAAGACCGCCGCCCCGGCGAGATTCTCGCCGAGGTTCAGGCGCTGGTTGCCGACGGCGTGATTGAGATCACTCTGCTCGGCCAAAACGTCAACACCTACGGTGTCGAATTCGGCGACCGCGGGGCATTCGCCAAGTTGCTTCGAGCCATGGGCGAGGTTAAGGGGCTCGAGCGCGTTCGCTTCACTAGCCCGCACCCTGCAGCCTTCACTCAGGACGTAATCGATGCCATGGCCGAAACCCCAAACGTCATGCCTCAGCTGCACATGCCACTGCAGAGCGGTAGCGATTCGGTCTTGAAGGCGATGAAGCGCAGCTACCGAAGCACAAAGTTCTTGGGGATCATCGACTCGGTTCGTGAGGCGATCCCAAACGCCGCAATTTCGACCGACATAATCGTGGGTTTCCCTGGCGAGACCGAAGAAGACTTTCTTGAAACCATGCGTGTGGTCAGCGAGTCCCGCTTCGCCACCGCCTACACGTTCCAGTATTCGATTCGCCCCGGCACTCCGGCAGCCGAAATGCCAGACCAGATTCCGAAGGCAGTGGTTCAGGAGCGCTTCGAGCGCTTGCACAAGCTGGTCAACCAGATCGCCTTCGAAGAGAACCAAAAGCTCATTGGGCAAACCGTTGAGGTTTTGGTTGGTAACAACGAGGGGCGCAAAGACGCCGCTACGCACCGTTTGAGCGGCCGCGCCCGTGATGGTCGCCTGGTCCACTTCAGCGTCCCACAGGGCGTCCTAGAGCCTCGTCCGGGCGATCTGGTCACCGTCACAGTCGAAGAATCCGGCCCTTTTCACCTGATTGCCGACCCAAAGTCTCCAAACGACATCGAAATCAGGCAAACCATCGCTGGAGACGCCTGGGATCGCGCTCAGGCAGCATCCTGCGGTGTTCCCGCCCCGGCAACCCCTGGTCGCCGATCGATTCCGCTAGGTGTTCGCGGTGCCTAACCAGCTGATCGCGGTGGTCGGCCCAACCGGCACCGGCAAATCCGATCTTGGCCTCGCTCTCGTTGAGGCTCTAGCATTGCGCGGCACCACTGCGGAGATCGTGAACTGCGACTCTATGCAGTTCTATCGCGGCATGGACATCGGCACCGCCAAGCTTTCAGTAGCCGAGCGACGCGGAATCCCGCACCACCTGCTCGATTGGCTTGAGATTCGCCAGGAGTCAACCGCGGCCGAATACCAGGCCGTCGCCCGCCCCATTATCGAAGAGATACAGCGCAGGGGAGTGACACCGATTCTGGTTGGCGGCTCGATGCTCTACATAGCCTCGGTCCTGAACAACTTCGAGTTCCCGGCCCGAGACGAGGCTTTGCGAGCCGGCCTAGAGGCAGACCTGATCGAATTTGGCGCGAGAGAGCTGCACAACCGCCTGGCCGCCAAGGATCCGGTCGCGGCGAGTCGAATCGATTCCCAAAACGGACGCCGAATCGTGCGAGCGCTAGAGATCGTCACCATCACGGGTGAGCCATTTGCCGCCGCGCTACCCGAAACTCCAGAGGAGTGGCAGCCGAGCATCCAGATTGGGTTACTGGCGGAGCGTGCGGTCCTCGTGCCGAGGCTTTACCAACGTGCCGAGGCGATGTGGCAAAACGGGCTCCGCGAAGAGGTCGAGTCGCTTATTCCGGCTGGCATTCGCGATGGCAAAACGGCGAGCCAGGCCATCGGTTACGCGCAGGCCCTAGCCGAGCTAGACGGGTCGCTCACCCGCGAACAGGCAATCGAGCAAACCGCGCTCCTGACTTCGCGCTATGCCAGAAGGCAGATGTCGTGGTTTAGGCGCGACAAGCGAATCAGCTGGCTAGATTTCGTTCGCGAAGACCTAGTCGCTGCCGCGCTAGAACTCGTCATTTAGGCTTGAGGCATGGCAACCGTTCAATTCACCAAGGGTCACGGCACGGGCAACGACTTCGTGCTGATTCTTGACGAGCGCGGCGAACTCGAGTTGACCGCCGAAACCGTTGCCAAGCTTTGCGACCGCCACTTCGGAATCGGTGCCGACGGCTTGATTCGCGTGATTCGTTCGAGCGCCTTGCCCGATGGCGCGGCGAGCCTAAAAGAAGAGCCCGCGGCCGAGTGGTTTATGGACTATCGAAACGCCGACGGAAGCGTCGCCGAGATGTGTGGCAACGGCGTCCGAGTCTTTGCCCGCTACCTGACCGAACGCGGTTTGGTCGAACTATCACCCGGCGACACACTTTCGATCGGAACGCGCGCCGGAGTGCGCGACATTCAGCGCTCCACCAATGGTTTTGCCGTCGACATGGGCCGTTGGCGTCCAGGTTCGGCCGAAATTACTGTGCTGACGACCGGCACCGATGTT
>CAIJJH010000057.1 GCA_903820955.1 uncultured Micrococcales bacterium | reverse complement strand
CGCCGTCGACTACGCGTCGGGTGTCTGGGTTTGAGACGTCGCCGAATCTCAACTGATCCATCACGGCGATTGGTCTTGCGCCCATGCTCAGGATGTCGCGAACGATGCCGCCAACGCCGGTTGCTGCGCCCTGGAACGGCTCGATGTAGCTCGGGTGGTTGTGGCTTTCGACCTTGAACGTGACGGCCCAGCCCTCGCCGATGTCGACGACGCCGGCGTTTTCGCCCATGCCGACCATGAGGTGTTTGGTCATCTCTGGGGTGACTTTTTCGCCGAACTGGCGGAGGTACATTTTGCTGCTCTTGTATGAGCAGTGCTCAGACCACATCACCGAATACATGGCGAGTTCGCCTGAGGTCGGGCGTCTTCCGAGGATTCTTCGGATCTCTTGGTATTCGTCCTCTTTGAGTCCGAGTTCCTTCCAGGGCTGAGGCTTGTCTGGAGTCTTCTTGGCTTCTTTGGTGGTGTCGATGTGAATGCTCATGGTTTAGGCCTCGACTAGCGACTTGAGAACCGAGGTGAAGAACTTGAGGCCGTCGACGCCGGAGCGCATGGCAACCGACGTGTCTGGGCCGAAGCCCGGCTCGACAGCGTGCTCCGGGTGAGGCATGAGTCCGACGACGTTGCCTCTTGCGTTGCGGAGTCCGGCGATGTTGTTCATCGAGCCGTTCGGGTTGACTTCGCTGTAGCGGAACGTGATTAGGTTCTCGCCTTCGAGGCGCTTGAGGGTTTCTTGGTCGGCGATGTAGCCGCCCTCGCCGTTCTTTAGCGGAATCGTGATCTCTTGGCCGAGGGTGAACTCACTCGTCCATGCGGTGTCTACGTTTTCGACGATTAGTTTTTGGTCGCGGCAAATGAAGTGCTGGTGTTCGTTGCGAATCAGGCCGCCGGGTAGCAGGTGGCTCTCAACTAGAACCTGAAAACCGTTGCAGATGCCGAGCACTGGCAGGCCTTCGTTTGCTTTCTCGATGATGGTTTGCATTACCGGTGCTTGGGCAGCGATTGCGCCACAGCGCAGGTAGTCGCCGTAGCTGAAGCCGCCGGGTAGCACGACTGCATCGACATCGTGGAGGTTGGTGTCGGCGTGCCAGAGGCTGACGGCTTCGCCGCCTGCGATTCGCACGGCTCTTGCTGCATCGCGGTCGTCGAGGGTGCCGGGGAAGGTGACTACACCGATCTTCACGGCTACGCCTCGACGGTTACGTTGACGACGTCTTCGATGACGCCATTAGAAAGAAAGTCTGCCGCCGCCTGCTTGGCCGCTTCGAGGTCGGCTTCGGTTGGGGTGTGGTCGTAGTGAAGTTCGATTCGCTTGCCGATTCGCACGGTGGCTACTGAGTGTCCGGCACGCTTTAGGCTGTTGCCCACCGCCTTGCCCTGAGGGTCTAGAAGGTCTGCCTTTGGCATGACTTCAACGATGATTTTTGGCACGGATAAACTCCTGCTGGTTGGTGTTTTTTGAGCGCGACAGCGGTGGCGAACACCTCTATTTTAGCCCGAAGATAACCTCACCGATGCCGTCAATCGAATAGACACGCACGGCTTCGACCTGCATTTCGGCGTGGGTGAGTGTTGGGTCGATGTCTCCGGTGAAACCGCCGCCCATTGCGAGGTTCATGATGAGGTAGTGCGGGTGGTTGAAGGCCCAACGGTTGGGGGTGACGCTCTCTGGCGTGACCGTGTGAAACGGCACGCCGTCGAGGTGCCAGGTGACCGAGTCTTCAAGCCAGTCGACGCCGAAGGTGTGAAAGCCTTCGTTCAGCGGTTGTGTGGCGATCTCGGTGCCCGAGCCGTGTTCGCCGCTGTAGCCGGGGCCGTGGACAGTGCTCACTAGGGTCTTGGGGTCGCGTCCGCGCATTTCAAGGATGTCGATCTCGCCGCATTCGGGCCAGGTCACCTCGGCAATGTTGGTGCCGAGCATCCAGAACGCCGGCCAGGTGCCGACTCCGGTTGGGGCCTTGATGGTTGCTTCGATGCGTCCGTATTTGAACGAAACCTTGCCGTTGGTGTGGATTTTGCCGCTCGACCACTCTGCCGGGCCGTAGTAGGCCTCGATGCCGCTGTTTTCGGGGAGTTTGGTCGCCGTGAAGACCAGTTTGCCGTCGCGGGTTTCGACCGCGTCGTCGGTGTACCACTCGCGCTCTTGGTTGCCCCAGCCGGGGATTCCGGCTTCTGTGCCGTCGCCGATGTCGTGGCTCCAGACGGCTGAATCTGGTCGGGTGCCGTCGGGGCTGGTGAAGGTTTGCTCCCAAAGAAGTTCGATTCTTGGAGAACTCTTAGAGAAAGCGCTTTCATGGTTCATATGTCCAAAGTAGTCCATAGCATTGGCTTGTGAAAACACTTCGACGAGCTATGCGGTGGTTGGCCGTAGCGCTGATTGCCGTGTTCGTCGCGTCTGGTTTGCAGTCTGCGCCTGCTCAAGCGGCCGCTGGTCCGTCACAATACGTTGAGGGCACAGACCCGGGTGCGTTCTTGTTTGACCCGCTAAACGTCAACACGATCCAACTCACATTGCCGCAGGATTCGCTGCGCGCACTCTCGGCCGACACCTACAGCAATCAGGTCGGTTGGCAACCAGGTTCTGCGGTCTTCACTTCTTATAAGGGAACGCTGCCCCAGATGAACATCGGAATGCACCTGAAAGGTGGTTGGGGGTCGCGCCGCCGATTATCGATCTGCACCGCGAGTTCATGCCGTGTGGTCACAAACACCAAACCGGCCATGAAAGTGAAATTTAATTTTGGAGTCGGCAACGAAAACCAAAATCTTTACGGGCAAACAGAGCTAACGCTCAACTCGATGGTTCAAGACTCTTCGATGATTCACGAAACAACCGACTATCGGCTGGCGCGCGCCATTGGGCTGCCTTCGCCAAGAACTGGTTATGTTCATGTCTATGTAAATGGCGTAGACCTCGGCCTGCACCTGCTGGTCGAGACCTATGCCAAATCGATGTATTCGCGCTGGTTCCCCGCGGGCACGCAACACGCCTACGAGGGCATCTACTGGCAAGATCTGATCGACAACTCTGATGGCACTGTGAGTAATTACACCGCGCTGCAAGTTCACACGGGTTCTTTGGCGACCTCCGGAGAAGACCTAAAGGCCATCGCCGCCATCAATGATCTAAGCGGGGCGGCTTGGTGGCAGGCGATCAATCTGCACGCAGATGTCGGTGAACTCACCAAAGACTGGGCTTTTGAGCATTTCGTGCAACAGTGGGACGCCTATTCCTGGTTCGTGATCAATAACTACTATGTTCACTTCGATAAAAACGGAGTCATGACCATGCTTCCTTGGGGTATGGATCAGACCTTGGTCGACGGTGGTGGAGACCAAGACGTGAAATTCCTAGACGCGACAACAGTGAGCGGCAAGGTGGTGGGCGTCATGTTTAGCAAATGCCTCTCCTATTCGCCGTGCAGGCAGCTCTACCAAGGGCAGTTGGCGAACCTTGGAGCTACTGCGGATTCGTTGAATTTGCCGGGGTTCATCGACCAGGTCTGGCAGCAAATTAGCGTCGATGTTCTGAGCGACAGAATAAACCAAGGCAACGGAGCAACTTGGGGCAAAGAGGCGGCAAAGATGTTTTTGGCGTCCCGAACTTCGATTCCCGAATATCTTGCCGCTGTTACTACCAGGCGGCTAGCAAACCTGTCCTTGAGTTATTCGGAGCCGGCGACCTTTGCCCAAGACGAGGTCTTGCCAGCGTTGATCGGCAACAACACCGACAAGGCTCCGCGGTTTGCGGTCTTAGGTGACCAAACCAACCCGGTTTGCAGCGTCGACTCGACTACCGGTGCGATCACGGTTTTGAATCCCGGTGACTGCGAAGTCAGCATGCAAACCGTGGCCGGCGTTTTGCGAAACTCCAACGGAACCTCGGGGTTTCAAGCCGGTTATGCGATCGCGGTAGTTCACCTACCCAAGCTGGCTGGCACCATTACCCTGATCGGTTCCAGGCTATTGCCGAAGCTAAAGGCGTTACCGCTGCACATTAGTGCCTCATCTAGTGGCGCTCAGATTGTCACGACGAACTCCAAATGCACCTTCGCGAATGGTCAACTTTATGCAAAGGTGCCCAGCGGAACCTGCCTAGTCACGGTCGCAGTTGAAAAAGACGCTAGGTACAGCTCGGCTAAGGCAACCTTTTCGTTCGTTATTGACCGCGAGATTATTCGCTCATACAAAGTAACTTCCGACCCCTACTTCGTGGCGACCAGCAAGTTGCCGAAGGGGCAAATGCTGAGGCTAGTTCATTCCGCTTTGAGAACCTCGGGCAACTGCTCGGCGAACGGCAACGATCTGAAGGCACTTGCCTCAAGTGGCAGCTGCAAAGTTACCATCGCAGCCTGGCAAACCGAGGGGCAGAGCTTCGTTCAGAAGACATTCACGATTCTCATGGGGCCGAGTGCTCAAACCTGGTCTTCGAAGGTAACTGCAGCGGTGGTCAACAAGAAGATTGGCGACCAACCTTTTCAACTTGCTAATACTCCCAACGTTCTGACCAACCTGAAAAATGAGGGAATCTTTAGTTCGACCGGTCCATGTGAGGTAATCGCCGGCTTGGATTCCACCTACGTAGTAATGAACGGTCCGGGCCTTTGCACGGTAAGACTTAGCGCAAGTGGCGGTTACAAAGTCTCTCGCATTTACCGTGTCTGGAGCTTTACCAACTAGTTCTCTCAGGTGTCTTGCCTAAGATGGCGCTTATGAATCGATTAGTCAAAATTGTTTTAGCTGCATCCAGCATCGCAGCCCTAGCCGGTTGTTCAGCGATCGGAACATCTCAGCCATCACCCACGAAAACCACGCCTCCGGTTGTCTACGAAACCGCACCTCTGACAGGCGTCAAGTTCGTTGAGGGTACCAACGCCAACCTGGCTGGCCCATCGGTTGCCTGCAAGGTCGATAACCTGGACGTCGCTCGCCCGCAGCTGAACCTGAATCGCACCGACATCGTCTTCGACGAAATGGTCGAGGGTGGCCTCACTCGTTTCGTCGCAGTCTTTCACTCCGACAAGCCAAACGCAGCTGGCCCGGTTCGCTCGATTCGCCCGATGGACCCCGACATCATCAGCATGTTCGGTGGAATAGTTTGCTACTCGGGCGGCCAGCTCAAGTTCGTCAAGATGATGAAGGCCACCGCTGTGTTCAACGCCAACGAGACCGAAGAGCAGGGCAAAGGAACCTTCACGCGAGCCACCGACCGAGAGGCTCCGCACAATGTGATCGTGGACATCGCCAAATTGGCCGGTGCACACCCGGACCTAGCGCCACCTCAGGCGATTTTTAGCTTTGCGGCCGACGCCGCAACCTCGAGCGCGGGCTTGGGTGGAGTGGCAGTCAAGAGCCTCAAGGTTTATTACCCGTCGGCGCTCGCCGAGTGGGTTTGGAACGAGTCCTCGGGCGTTTGGCTTCGCAACCAGGATGGCAAGCTCGACACCGACAAGGCCGACGGCTCGACTCTTTCGACCAAGAATGTTGTCGTCATGAAGGTCAAGGTTGATCACCAGTACGGCCACGTGCCGAAAGATTTGGTTATCGGCAGCGGGCCAGTCTCGGTTTTCACCTGTGGCAAAATGGTCACCGGCACCTGGTCTAAGGCGAGTCAAACGGCAACGATAGTTTTGACCGATGCGGCCGGCAAGAACATTACTTTGGCACCCGGGCGAACCTGGGTCGAGCTTCAGCCGACAGAATCTGAGGGCGGCAAGCTAAAGGTGACTCTGGTACCGGCCCCGAAGCCGACTCCGACGCCCACCAAGTAACTACTTGATCTTGTTGAGCTTCAGCAAGGCCGCGACATTGAGTTGCTGCTTGGCGACCCATTTTTGCGCGCGGACCTGCTCTTTTTTAATTGCTGCATTTGTATAAGGGGCAATTAGGGTTGACGCTGCCTTCATCGCGTTTACCAGCTTGATGCTCGTCGCTTTTGCCGAGACTAATTTCAGATCGTTGAGGTATTCGGTCTTGCACGGCTTGGAGACCAGACACATTCTGAACAGCATTCCGCGGTTCATGGTTTTTACGTGCTGCACCTGCATCGACCACGGGTAACCGACTGCGGCTTTGTCCATCGCGAAGAAGTAGTCGTCGCCGAAGATTGGCTTGGCTATGTAGTCGGTTTGGCGGTTTTCGCCGAAGGTTTGATCGGTACCCCAAGGCATCATTACGAACTTGCCGTCGATGTTGCTTCTCAAAAAGTAGTTGTTGATTATCGGCCCAGAGTAGCCGTCCCATTGACCAACAAAGTTTTCGACTGCCCACATCCGAATCATTTCAGAGCGGTCAGAAACGGTTGCCATTTGGCTCCACCAGGTGGCGGCGTTGCTAATGCCTGCGACGTTGATCAGCGCCTGAAGGTCGTTCTTGTTGGGGTCTGCTCCCCAACCCTCTTTTACGAAGAAGTGGCCAGTTGATTTTGCACCATCGGCGTTGCCGGCCTTGAAGTCACTAAGACCTTGACCCTCGTAGAGGTGCAGCGAGGTGTCGGTGAACCGGTTAGCCAGGAAGATGTCGTCGTAGGTTTCGATGTTGACGTAAAGACCTTTGTAGACGCCGTTTACCTTGACGCTTGCCCAGCCGGTTCGCGGAGCCTGAACATTCATGGCGTTAAAAAGTTTGTACGAGGCGAACTCGTGAATCTTTGAGCCGTCTTGGGTCATGGCGTTCAGGGTCATGTTTTTTAGCCCCAAGAACCTCTGCCCTTTGAGGGCGCTCCAGTTGAACTGGATCTTGAAAGACGGGGTTTGATTTAAAAGCTCGAGCGAGGTGCTTCCCTTGAGGCGCAGACCGATTTGAATCGGCCCCATCGT
>CAIJJH010000056.1 GCA_903820955.1 uncultured Micrococcales bacterium | reverse complement strand
AAGCTGTCGACGCCGCAATCGCAGCGAGAAACGACAACAACGGCCAGGCTTGCAACGCTGGCAAGCGCATGATCGTGATCGAAGCCCTCTATGAGGAGTTCCTCGAAAAGTTCACCGCCAAGATGGTCGGTCTAAAGGTCGATGACCCGATGAACGAGGACACCTACCTGAGCCCGCTTTCATCGGCGAGCGCAGCCGACGGCCTAGCAGATCAGCTCGCAAAAGCCGTAGCTCACGGCGCTAAGGTCCACGGCAGCTCAGCTCGCAACGGCACGCACTTCGGCGGTGTCGTTCTAACCCATGTGACGCCGAGCAATCCGGCTCACTACGAGGAGTTCTTTGGGCCAGTCGCCATGGTCTATTCGGCTAAGGACGAAGCCGAAGCCATCGAAATCGCCAACGACACCCCATTCGGGCTCGGCTCCTACCTGTTCTCAACCGACAAGGCTCAGGTTGCCAGAGTCGCCGACCAGATCGAAGCCGGAATGGTTTACGTCAATGGCGTCGGGCTCGACAGCCCCGAACTGCCGTTCGGTGGCGTAAAGCGTTCGGGCTTTGGCCGAGAGCTTGGCCGTTTCGGCATCGAAGAGTTCGTCAACCGCAAGCTAATCCGCATTCTCAAGTAGCAACCAAACCAGCTAAGGAACAAAATGGCCATCGAGAAGCCCGAATACCGAGTGCTTCAATCGGCCCATGGAATCGAGTTGCGCGACTACGCCGAGCACTGGCTGGCGGAGTGCGAGGTTAAGGACTTCGAAGATCTTAGAAATGCTTCAAGCCAAGCTTTCAACCGACTCTTCAGTTACATAAGCGGCAACAACGAACCCGGGCAGAAGATCGCGATGACCTCGCCGGTGCAACAAACTAAAAGCCCAACCGGCTGGAAGGTTTCGTTCGTTGTGCCAAGAGAATTCAAACCAGAGCAGATCCCCGTTCCTCTGCACAGCTCGATCACTCTACAGAAGGTAGCAGCTGGCACCTTCGCAGCTCTGCGCTACCGAGGAGTTTGGAACAACGAAGTGTTCACAACCAGGAGCCAAGAACTCCTAAAGGCTTTGAAACTCCTCAAACTAGAGCCAATCGGCGAGATTTCTAGCGCCGTCTATAACCCACCGTTCACTCCACCGCCGCTTCGCCGCAACGAGGTCCTGGTTAGGGTCAAAAAAGCTATTTAAGCCAAAGGTTCGTTACTTGGTAAACAGATTCCCGTTGCCGAATCGTTACCAAAAATAGTGAAAAACTCAGGGAACTCTAAGGTTGAATTTTTTTGTAACCGCTTTCCGGCCCATAGAAGTGCACAAGCGAAGTCCCGTGCAGTTCATGGCCTTGGTGGGATACACCCAAGTAATTGATCAATGAAAGGCACGAAAATGGATTTAACTCAGCACCTCGCTGTGTACAACATGCTTTCGCTAGGTATTGCAAGCATGCTCTTCACCAGCATCTTCCTATGGATCGGACGCGAGCGCGTTCTTCCTAAGTACCGCCTTGCAGTAATGGTTTCGGCAACCGTAACCTCGATCGCCGCCTACCACTACTTCAGAATGTTTGACTCGTTCAACCACGCCTACCCAGTGGGCGGCAACGTCGACGCTGGTTTCGCTGGCTACAACGTTGGTT
>CAIJJH010000055.1 GCA_903820955.1 uncultured Micrococcales bacterium | reverse complement strand
GTTTTCGATCAGGTTCATGTCGAAGTTCCACTTCGGCTGCGAAGCCTTGACTGCGCTTTCGATGTCTTTGAACTCGTCGATGATCTGCTCGCGGCTAAGACCTAGAGCCTTCAGGAAGATGGTTGCCGAAACCTTGGTCTTGCGGTCAACCTGAACCTGGACGATTGGCTTACCGAATCGTGCGATTGGCTTGCGCTCGTCGGCGACCCACTCGGTAAGGAACTCGAGGTATGAACCACGCGAAGGAATGATCTGACCCTTGGTGTTCGAGAGGTTCAAGTTACCCGTGGTTGCTGCCTGGGTCGAGAAGTAGACACCTGGCGAGCGAACTAGCTGAGAGACAACGACACGCTCGGTGCCGTTGATGATGAAGGTTCCCTTGTCGGTCATGACCGGGAAGTCACCCATGAAGACGGTCTGGCTCTTGATTTCACCGGTCAGGTAGTTGGTGAACTCGGCCTTGATGTAGAGCGGCTGGGTGTAGCTCTTGCCCTTGATCTTGCACTCGTCTGGCGAGTGAGCTGGGTCGTAAAGCTCTGGGTTGGTGAATGCCAAGCCCATCTTTGCGTCAGCAGTGTTGTTTGAGTCTTCGATTGGCGAAAGCTCTTCGAAGATCTCCTCTAGACCAGTCTTGGCATCGGCACCGACGATGTCACGCCATGCCTTGTTGCCAATGAGCCAGTCGAAGCTTTCCAGCTGAAGGCTTAGGAGGTTAGGAATTGATACTGGTTCGTTGACCTTTGCGAACGACGGGCGAGTAGCCGAGCGGTCGTTTCGTAGGTTCTTTGCGTTCTTAGCAGCCAAGATAATCCATCCAAGGGAATAGTTTGTGGGCGGTGAGATCGCAACCCTTAACCTGACCGCCGCAATATGCAGTCACAACGCGCGCGCCATAATATGCATGCGGGGTGTTTGGGAGCAAACAACTAGTCTATAACGATTTAGTCAAGAAAAGCAAAAACTTTTTCTAACAACCGGTAATTGCTGTGTTAATGTCCTCGGCGAGCGCTTCGGCGTCTTCCACGCCCACCACGATTCGGCTGTATTTGTTGCCCGAAAGGTTGATCTGGAGCGGTTTTTGGCCCTTTTTCCAACTCACATAGGCCCAATCGCCCTTGCGAACGAAGGTTCCGGCGATCATCAGCCCTGGTATGCCAGTGCCGATACGCAAACCGAGCGTCGCCCACCACCGCTTGCCAAGTGCCTGAGCGCCAATGACCTGCTTGCCCGGCAAGGTCAGACTGCGGTGAATGCCCAGGATTTGCTCGGCAACAGTCAGTTCGACTCGTAGCTTCGTTGGATTGATCGTTACTTTGGCCATGGCTCAATTATTTAGTCAATATCGCGACGAAGCGTTGTCGCGAAAGAAACCAGGGCGATCACCGCACCGTAACCGAGCAGAAGCAGCGACGCCTGCCAAGGCTCGAGGTAGTCGGCAGCGGTCACGCCGTTGCGACCAACACTCACGTGCAAGTTCAGAATTCCCGAGATTGCGCCAGTTGCCCACCACTTTGCGCCGTCTGGGAAGACCAGAACCATAATTGGCTCGACCAGGTTTAGCCAGAGAATCGCGATCAAGGTTCCAAGCATCTGATTTCGAATCAGGGTGCCGACGGCGACGCCAACGACGGCGAGCACGGCTCCAGAAATCACCGCAGCCAGAATGGTGTCGAGAATCGCGGTATCACTAGGCGCAACCGCCTCTGGGTAAAGACCCAGCGCCGTGTGCGCGACGATTACTGCGATGCCAGCGGCAACAAACTGAAGGATCGCCCCAGCAATCGCGGCGATAGCAACCTTTGCCAAGAACACGTGGCTGCGCTTTGGTGCCGCCAAGAAGGTAGCGACGGCGGTTCCCTGCCTAAACTCCCCCGCCATCAAGATGACCCCGAGGATGATCGCGAACAGGTAAGCGCCGGCGGCCTTGCCGTAGACGGCGTCCACAACTGCCTGTTGGTTCAGCGTGCTGAAGCCCGAAGGCCCTACACGTTTGCTGAAAACATAGGGCAGGACACCAGCGGTAAGGCTGGCTAAAGCTACCGCCGCCAAAAGCAGGCCGTAGGTTGTTCTCGAATAAATAAGTTTGCGAAGTTCAGATTTGAAAAGATTCACTTGGCTGCCGCCTTTGCTTTGAGGGTTAGCTGAAGGAAGGCCTCTTCGAGCGTGCCTTTACCAACAATCTTTTTGATTGGTCCTTCGACAACCATCTCGCCGTGATTGATGATGATCACGTCGTCCACGGTGTGTTCCATCTCGGCAAGTTGATGCGATGAAACCAGAATCGTTCGCCCCTCGTCGGCGAGCTTTCTCAAGAAAACCCTGAGCCAGGCGATACCGATTGGGTCAAGGCCATTAGCCGGTTCGTCGAGAACCAAAATCTGCGGGTCTCCCAGTAAAGCCGCGGCCAATGCCAAACGCTGCTTCATGCCGAGCGAGAAACCTTTGGTGCGCTTGTGCGCAACCTCCGAAAGTTCCACGATTTCTAGGACTTCGAGAGCGCGCGAATCCGGAATGTCCGCCGCAGCGGTAATCACCTTCAGATTTTGCAGGGCGGTCAACCCGGCGTGAAAACCACGGCTGTCGAGCACGGCCCCAACGACTTTAAGCGGGTTCTCTAGAGCGCTGTAAGGAGCGCCATTGATGAGCGCGGTTCCTGAGGTGGCGGTGGCCAACCCGAGTAGGCACCTAAGAGCAGTCGACTTGCCTGCTCCGTTTGGTCCGATGAATCCGGTGATTGCTCCGGATCGGATTGCAGCGTTTAGGTTTTTCACCGCTGCCTGTTTGCCGTAGTGCTTAGAAAGGTTGTTGAAGCTAATCACTGATGCGCTCATAGCGTCAGTCTATGCCTACTAGAAAAAGGAAATCCCCGGGCTAGTCGCTCGGGGATTCACTGGCGGTGTCGGTGGGATTTGAACCCACGTTGGACTCTCGCCCAAACAACATTTCGAGTGTTGCACCTTCGGCCGCTCGGACACGACACCGTGGGATAGATTACTACATCGGAGGTATTTGTGAGTACAGAGGGTTCTGCCAAAGCGGTCGTTGCAGCGCTGACCGCCAACATTGGTATAGCTGCGACCAAGTTTGTCGCCGCTGCGTTCAGCGGCTCTGCATCGATGCTTGCCGAGGGCATTCACTCGCTCGCTGACTCCGGAAACCAGATCCTGCTCATCGTCGGAGGCAAGCGCTCTCGTCGCGAAGCAACCAAGGCGCACCCCTTCGGTTTTGGGCGCTCGCGATACATCTACGCGTTCATGGTTTCGATCGTCCTGTTCTCGATCGGTGGCATGTTTTCGATCAACGAGGGTCTTTCAAAACTTCACGAAACTCACGAGCTAGAAAATGCCTGGTTGCCCCTCACGGTTTTGGGCGTGAGCATCTGCCTCGAATCGTTCAGTCTTTACACCGCACTCAAGGCGGCCAAGGAAGAGCGCGGTTCAACCAGTTTGGTGCAATACATTCGTCACGCTAAGAGCCCTGAGCTGCCGGTGGTGTTGCTCGAAGACATGGCCGCGCTACTCGGCCTTGCCCTCGCATTCTTAGGCGTTGGGCTGACGGTGCTTACCCACAACCCAATCTGGGACGCGATTGGCACACTAGCTATCGGTGTCCTTTTGATTCTGGTTGCAGTAGTCCTAGGAATCGAGACGAGCAGCCTGTTGGTTGGCGAAGGCGCGACCGATGGCGATCACGAAAAGATCGTCGCCGCTATTGAGGGCACCCCTGGCCTAGATTCACTGATTCACATCAAGACCCTTTACCTCGGGCCCGAAGAGCTAATGGTGGCGGCGAAGTTTGCGGTAGCCCCGAAGGCTACAGCGGCAGAGGTTGCCAAGGTGATCGATGCGGCCGAGGTTCGAGTTCGCTCGGCAGTGCCGGCGGCTCGAGTTATCTACTTAGAGCCGGATATCCTGCGCGACTCGAAAAACTGAGTCAACACCGAAGAGCATTCTGCTTCTAGGACTCCCGGGATAACTTCGACGGGAGCGCCGAGGCGGCCGTCGCGCAAGAGATCGTAAAGCGAACCCGCTGCTCCGACGCGTGGGTCCCAAGCGCCAAAAACCACGCGGGGAATTCTTGCGGCCAAAATAGCGCCCGCGCACATCACGCAGGGTTCGAGTGTGACCACCAGGGTCAGGTCTTCTAAGCGCCAGCTGCCGCGGGCCTTCGAAGCTTCGCGAATCGCCACGATTTCGGCGTGACCGGTTGGGTCTGCGGTTACCTCTTTATTGTTGCGTCCGTCTGCAACGACGTTGCCCTTGGGGTCAAGGAGCACCGCACCGACCG